>NZ_JBNFMU010000044.1:0-5736 GCF_049942315.1 Pseudomonas wayambapalatensis | reverse complement strand
GTGGTGTTTTTTGTGGGGGCCTTTTGGGGGGCAACCCCGCTTCCGTGGGTTTGTTGGGGGCTGCGGTTCTTGGGGGGTTGGTTTTCCCCGCGAAAGGGCCTTTGCAAGCGCCATCAATCCCACCCGAAAGCCCTCGAACAAACCTCTGATCAAAAGTTGCTCAAACCTCGAGCCATTTCCGCTATAATTCGCGCCCCTCATTTTCGGCAGGCCCCGGGCGCGCTGTTAACTCAATGAAACTTATCGTCAAAGTCTTCCCAGAGATCACCATCAAGAGCCGGCCGGTGCGCAAGCGCTTCATCCGCCAGCTCGGCAAGAACATCCGCAACGTGCTCAAGGATCTGGATCCGGAGCTCGTGGTCGATGGTGTCTGGGATAACCTCGAAGTGGTCACCCGCATCGAGGACGAGAAGATCCAGCGCGAGATGATCGAACGCCTGACCTGCACCCCAGGGATCACCCACTTCCTGCAGGTGCAGGAATATCCGCTGGGCGACTTCGACGACATCGTCGACAAATGCAGGCAGCACTTCGGCCACCTGCTGGCCGGCAAGCGTTTCGCTGTGCGCTGCAAGCGCGGTGGCCACCACGACTTCACCTCGATGGACGTCGATCGCTACGTCGGCAGCCAGCTGCGCCAGCAGTGCGGCGCCGCCGGCATCGACCTGAAGACCCCCGAAGTGATGGTGCGCATCGAGATCCGCGATCAGCGCCTGTACGTCATCCACAACCAGCACAATGGCATCGGCGGCTACCCGTTGGGTGCGCTGGAGCAGACGCTGGTGCTGATGTCCGGTGGTTTCGACTCCACCGTGGCCGCCTACCAGATGATGCGCCGCGGCCTGATGACCCACTTCTGCTTCTTCAACCTCGGTGGCCGTGCCCACGAGCTGGGGGTGATGGAAGTCGCGCACTACCTGTGGAAGAAATACGGCAGCAGCCAGCGCGTGCTGTTCATCAGCGTGCCGTTCGAAGAAGTGGTCGGCGAGATTCTCGGCAAGGTCGACAACAGTTATATGGGCGTGACGCTCAAGCGCATGATGCTGCGTGCCGCGGCGCGCATGGCTGACCGCCTGGAAATCGACGCCCTGGTCACCGGCGAGGCGATCTCGCAGGTTTCCAGCCAGACCCTGCCCAACCTTGCGATCATCGATTCGGCCACCGACAAGCTGGTGCTGCGCCCGCTGCTGGCCAGCCACAAGCAGGACATCATCGATACCGCCTACCAGATCGGCACCGCCGATTTCGCCAAGCACATGCCCGAGTACTGCGGCGTGATCTCGGTGAACCCGACCACCCATGCCAAGCGCCACCGCATGGAGCATGAAGAGAAGCAGTTCGACATGGCGGTGCTCGAGCGCGCCCTGGAGCGCGCCAAGCTGATCTCCATCGACCACGTGATCGACGAGCTGGGCAAGGATATCGAGATCGAGGAAGTGGCCGAGGCGCTGCCGGGCCAGATCGTCATCGACATTCGTCACCCTGACGCCCAGGAAGACGAACCGCTGCAGATCGACGGCGTCGAAGTCCAGGCACTGCCGTTCTACGCGATCAACAGCAAGTTCAAGCAGCTCGATGCCAACCGCCAGTACCTGCTTTATTGCGACAAGGGTGTGATGAGCCGTCTGCACGCACACCACCTGCTCAGTGAGGGACATGCCAATGTGCGTGTTTATCGTCCGGCATAAGACGCCAGGGCTGTATGGCGGCAGCATCCGCCATCGCCCTCCCGACCTGCGGGCCCGCTGAGCCTTTTACCTTCATATTGGCTGCCTAGACTGGCGGCAAACCGAATCCTCTGCACGAGATACAGTTGTGATCGAAAATCTGCGTAACATCGCCATCATCGCCCACGTTGACCATGGTAAAACCACCTTGGTCGACAAACTCCTGCGCCAGTCCGGCACCCTGGAGCGTAACGAGCTCAACGACGAGCGCGTCATGGACTCCAACGACCAGGAAAAAGAGCGCGGCATTACCATTCTGGCGAAGAACACCGCCATCAACTGGAACGGCTACCACATCAACATCGTCGACACCCCCGGCCACGCCGACTTCGGTGGCGAGGTTGAGCGTGTCATGTCGATGGTCGACTCGGTGCTGCTGCTGGTCGATGCCCAGGACGGCCCGATGCCGCAAACCCGCTTCGTCACCAAGAAAGCCTTCGAAGCCGGCCTCAAGCCAATCGTCGTGATCAACAAGGTCGACCGTCCGGGCGCGCGTCCTGACTGGGTTCTGGACCAGATCTTCGACCTGTTCGACAACCTCGGTGCCACCGACGAACAGCTGGACTTCAAAGTCGTCTACGCCTCGGCCCTGAACGGCATCGCCGGTCTGGACCACACCGAAATGGGTGAGGACATGACCGCGCTGTACCAGTCGATCGTCGACAACGTACCGGCGCCGGACGTTGACCGTGAAGGTCCGTTCCAGATGCAGATCTCGGCTCTGGACTACAACAGCTTCCTCGGTGTTATCGGCGTTGGCCGTATCGCCCGTGGTCGCGTCAAGCCGAACACCCCGGTTGTCGCCATCGACACCAACGGCAAGAAGCGCAACGGCCGTATCCTCAAGCTGATGGGCCACCACGGCCTGCACCGCGTCGACGTCGAAGAAGCCCAGGCTGGCGACATCGTCTGCATCAGCGGTTTCGACGAGCTGTTCATCTCCGACACCCTGTGCGCACCGGACGCGGTAGAGGCGATGAAGCCGCTGACCGTCGACGAGCCAACCGTTTCGATGACCTTCCAGGTCAACGACTCGCCGTTCTGCGGTAAAGAAGGCAAGTTCGTCACCAGCCGCAACATCAAGGACCGTCTGGACAAGGAGCTGCTGTACAACGTAGCCCTGCGCGTTCAGGAAACCGATTCCCCTGACAAGTTCAAGGTATCGGGTCGTGGTGAGCTGCACCTGTCGGTTCTGATCGAAACCATGCGTCGCGAAGGCTTCGAGATGGCCGTTGGTCGTCCTGAAGTGATCATCCGCGAAGTGGATGGCGTGAAGCAGGAACCGTTCGAGAACGTCACCATCGACATCCCTGAAGAATCCCAGGGCAAGGTCATGGAAGAGATGGGCCTGCGTAAGGGCGACCTGACCAACATGGTCCCGGATGGCAAAGGCCGTGTTCGCCTGGAGTACAACATCCCGGCCCGTGGTCTGATCGGTTTCCGTAACCAGTTCCTGACCCTGACCAACGGTGCAGGCATCCTGACCTCGATCTTCGATCGCTACGACACCATGAAGTCGGGCCAGATGTCCGGCCGTCTGAACGGTGTTCTGGTTTCGGTCGAGACCGGCAAGGCCCTGACCTACTCGCTGGAAACCCTGCAGGCGCGCGGCAAGCTGTTCGTCGAGCACGGCCAGGAGATCTACAACGGTCAGATCATCGGTCTGAACAGCCGTGACAACGATTTGGGCGTTAACCCGACCAAAGGCAAGAAGCTCGACAACATGCGTGCTTCGGGCAAGGACGAAGTCATCGCCCTGGTTCCGCCGGTTCGCCACACCCTGGAGCAGGCCCTGGAGTTCATCCAGGACGACGAGCTGTGCGAAGTCACACCGAAGTCGATCCGTCTGCGCAAGAAGATCCTGGACGAAGGCGAGCGTACCCGCGCTGCCAAGAAAGCCAAGAACTGAGTTAGCTCAGGCTGAATGAAAACGCCCCCGGTCGAAAGGCCGGGGGCGTTTTTGTTGGTGGCGTTATCGAACTCCTGTCATCGGAGTGTTGGTTTATATGAGGCAGCGGACGATAACGTTGCTTTTCTATGTGGGAAATTGCCCCGCGCCAGCGTGAGATTTAAATTTTCGTTCCTGTTAATAATCTTGGATGTGGGTAAGTTATAGAAAAGCAAGGTGTTTTTCTTTCCTAGGGGCATTTCTAGGTGTCTATGCAAATGGACAGACAAGTGGCCAGGATGGTCCCATTCATCGTGACAATACGTCCGAGGCACCTGGGCGAACGGTGATGCTGTTCTGTAGTGAGCACTGGGCTACCTGTTGGGGAGGGGAGTTGATGTTTTATGACTACGACAAGGAAAACATCGTCATGTCAGTTCAGCCCAAACCTCGAAGAGTTGTCATTTTCAATGGAGAGATACCGCACGTAGCACGGGCTCCGGCAGCGAACTGCAATAGGCTGCGCATGAGCATCGCATTCAAGACGCTGATCAGGGAGTCGCAAACATGGCCCGATCAGTCGAAATTATCTTAGGGTATGTCGATACGCCCGTCGGTGCAGGCGCGGCGGCCAGCTCGCTTATAGATCAATACAACAGCGACAAGAAGGGCTTTTCCCTGGTGAACCAAAGTGCCCAGACAGGTGCTGCGGTCGCAAGCGTTACGTCGATTGTGAGGCTGACGGCGGGGTTCACACCGTTTCTGAATATAAAGACGAATACGTTAGCGGCGACCACTGTGTTGCTGAAAATTACGGCAGAGTATCGCCAGGATCAGAAATTTGATTCTGGAGATGTATTGAGCTTGGTTGGGAATGTCGCAGGGGTTGTTGGAAGTGTTGCTTTATTGGCCGGTTCTGGGCCTGTTGCAGTTGTCTTGACCGGTGTAGGTGTTTTTACTAATGTGGCGGGAGTGGTCGGGAGTGATGCTGCGAAAAATTTGTATGATTCGTTGTTGTCACCTGTACTGGAGAAATATTTCGTTGCAGATCCAGGTGTTGCTTATCCAGATTACTGGGTGGCACCGGATTTGACGCTTGCATCTTTGGGGCAGATTAGTGCAGCCTATTCGGGCCGGATTGCAGTAAGTAATTGGGATCCCGATACTCAGGTGGTGTTGCTCGGTAGTGATCATTCTCATACTTACGGTGTGATGGGGGGTAGTGGGGGGAGTGGGTATGTTGAAAATGGTGCTGGACCTGGTCAGGTAGTCGAACCCAGCGGTAATTCTATAGGGGTAGGGCCTTTGATTTTTCCAGTGCCTGAGTCACCAGGCTGGAGTATTGATATTGGTCCTTTTGAGATCATCCAACCTGGCATGGGTCTTGGAGGGGGCGATAAATATCACTGATGATGGACTAGATCAAGTGGCTGTCCATGGAGGGGCGTATGGCTTCATTTGCCGAGTTTTATAAGATACTCAAGGCGTCCCCTCCATTGAGGCGTATTAAGTTGCTTTTGCTTGTCATGGTTTGTCTGGTGGCCAGTGCCGCACTATATTTTAGTGGGTGGGAAGTCTACCGCATGCCTGATGTCTCTAGACAGACGGTTATTGAAGGGCGGGTATCCGGTTATCCAAGTAGCTGGGAACACAACCGTTCGATCGTGAGGTTCGCCGTTGCGTACAAGTTGGATGGAGTCACAGAGGGAAAACCTATCTATCTCTACCAAAAGCTGTACGAGCAGTCGGGTTTACGGATTAATTCCAAGGTCCTCCTGAATGTGGAGCGCCTGGAAGAAGGCAGTATGGTTCGTGAACTTGCTACGTTGGACGGACGGGTTCTCTACAATGACCGGCTCCACCGACAGGTTGTCGCCTGGAACAATAAATCGATAAGAGCCATAGTGGTGATGTTGGGGTTGGTGTCGATCCTCATCGCACTCGCTATGTTGGTGATCGCTGTGCGTCATCGGCGCGAGCTTTTTCAGGCCGGATGACCCGCTCGCGCAAGAAGATCCTCGACGAAGGCGAGCGTACCCGCGCTGCCAAGAAAGCCAAGAACTGAGTTAGCTCAGGCTGAATGAAAACGCCCCCGGTCGAAAGGCCGGGGGCGTTTTTGTT
>NZ_JBNFMU010000043.1:0-16843 GCF_049942315.1 Pseudomonas wayambapalatensis | reverse complement strand
CGAAGCAGCCGCTGCCGAATCAGCAGCTGTTACTTGTCAGCGCGGTATGCAGCATCAGCCGTTTCAAACCGCGAAACCATGCTGCCGCTCGGACGCCCCAGCTTGCTCACCACGATGATGGCGATGGTGGCGAACAGGAAGCCCGGGATGATTTCGTACAGGCCAAGCCCGACGTAGTTCTTCCACAGGATCACGGTCAGCGCACCCACCACGATCCCCGCCAGGGCACCGTTGCGGGTCATGCCCTTCCACAATACCGACAGCAGCACCACCGGCCCGAACGCAGCACCGAAGCCCGCCCAGGCATAAGCCACGAGGCCCAGCACACGGTTGTCAGGGTTCGCCGCCAGGGCGATGGCGATCAATGCCACGGCCAGCACCATCAGGCGACCGACCCAGACCAGTTCGGTCTGCGAAGCACCCTTGCGCAGGAAAGCCTTGTAGAAGTCCTCGGTCAGCGCACTCGAGCACACCAGCAACTGGCAGCTCAGGGTGCTCATGACTGCCGCCAGGATGGCCGACAGCAGCACACCGGCAACCCACGGGTTGAACAGGATCTTCGCCAGCTCGATGAACACACGCTCGTGGTTCTCGGTGACCGGGCCAGCCAGATCAGGGTTGGCCGAGAAATACGCAATCCCGAAGAAGCCCACGGCGCAAGTGCCGGCCAGGCACAGAATCATCCAGGTCATGGAGATGCGACGAGCCTTGGCGATCGACTTCACCGAGTCGGCGGCCATGAAGCGCGCCAGGATGTGCGGCTGACCGAAGTAGCCCAGGCCCCAGCCCATCAGCGAGATGATGCCGATGAAGGTGGCGCCGCGGAACATGTCGAAGTTCGCCGGGTTCTGCGCCTCGATCGCCAACATCGTGGTGTCGAAGCCGCCAGTGGAGATCAGCACGATGATCGGCGTGAGGATCAGCGCGAAGATCATCAGCGAGGCCTGCACGGTGTCGGTCCAGCTTACCGCCAGGAAACCACCGATGAAGGTGTAGGCGATGGTCGCCGCAGCACCGGCCCACAGGGCTGTCTCGTAGGACATGCCAAAGGTGCTTTCGAACAGGCGCGCACCCGCCACGATGCCCGAGGCGCAATAGATGGTGAAGAACACCAGGATGACGATGGCCGAGATCACCCGCAGCAGGCCGCTGTGGTCTTCGAAACGGCTGGCGAAGTAGTCGGGCAGCGTCAGCGCATCGCCGTTGTGCTCGGTCTGCACCCGCAGACGGCCGGCGACGAACAGCCAGTTCAGGTAGGCACCGACAGTCAGGCCGATGGCGATCCAGGCCTCCGACAGGCCCGACATGTAGATGGCGCCCGGCAGGCCCATCAGCAGCCAGCCGCTCATGTCGGAAGCGCCAGCAGAAAGCGCGGTGACCACGCTGCCGAGGCTGCGACCGCCGAGGATGTAGTCGGAGAGATTCTTGGTGGAGCGATAGGCCGCGAAGCCGATCAGCACCATTACCGCGATGTAGACCACAAAGGTGATCGTGATTGGATTGCCCATGGTTGTGCCCTGGCGTTGTTGTTATCTCTTGCAGCCGACCTTCGTGAGACGGTTGCACCCAGGCGGCGAATCCTATGCAACAACATGAAGCGGGTGCAACCATTTTTCATTTGCAAGTTGCACCTGGAAATGTCTTTTCAGTCAAAACCCCTTTTTTGCTCCTTTTTGAAGCAAAAACGTCGCTTTTAATAAGCAAGGGCAGCAAAAACGACCCTTTCCGCTGTTTAGCGTTTTGCGCCAGACGAGTTGCACCTTTTTCATGAAAAATTCGGGTTGCACCCGGTTGCACCCGAGAGGTGCCTGGCGCTAATCTTGCCGCCAGCTTAGCCACGCCCGTGGCAATAACGAGGATAAGAAATGGCGACGACCACCCTTGGGGTCAAACTCGACGACCCGACCCGTGAGCGACTCAAAGCGGCTGCGCAGTCCATCGACCGCACCCCGCACTGGTTGATCAAGCAAGCGATCTTCAATTACCTGGAGAAGCTCGAGGGTGGTGCAACCCTGAACGAAATCAACGGCCACGCTGCGCAGCTCGGTGACGACGCTGGCGAACTCCCGGTCGACCACACCCACCAGTGCTTCCTCGAATTCGCCGAGAGCATTCTGCCCCAGTCCGTGCTGCGCGCAGCGATCACCGCAGCCTACCGTCGCCCCGAGCAGGAAATGGTGCCGATGCTGCTGGAGCAGGCCCGCCTGCCGGCCCCGCTGGCCGAAGCGACCAACAAGATGGCCGCAGGCCTGGCCGACAAGCTGCGCAACCAGAAGAGCGCCAGCGGCCGCGCCGGTATCGTCCAGGGCCTGCTGCAGGAGTTCTCGCTGTCGTCCCAGGAAGGCGTGGCGCTGATGTGCCTGGCCGAAGCGCTGCTGCGCATCCCCGACAAAGGTACGCGCGACGCCCTGATCCGCGACAAGATCAGCACGGGCAACTGGCAGCCACACCTGGGCAACAGCCCTTCGCTGTTCGTCAATGCCGCAACCTGGGGCCTGCTGCTGACCGGCAAGCTGGTCTCCACCCACAACGAATCCGGCCTGACCTCCTCGCTCACCCGCATCATCGGCAAGAGTGGCGAGCCGATGATCCGCAAGGGTGTCGACATGGCCATGCGCCTGATGGGCGAGCAGTTCGTCACCGGCGAGACCATCGCCGAAGCCCTGGCCAACGCCAGCCGCTTCGAATCCAAGGGCTTCCGCTACAGCTACGACATGCTCGGCGAGGCCGCGCTGACCGAGCACGACGCCCAGAAGTACCTGGCCTCCTACGAGCAGGCGATCCACTCGATCGGCAAGGCCTCGCACGGGCGCGGCATCTATGAAGGCCCGGGCATCTCGATCAAGCTCTCGGCGCTGCACCCGCGCTACAGCCGCGCGCAATACGAGCGTGTGATGGAAGAACTGTACCCGCGCCTGCTGTCGCTGACCCAACTGGCCAAGCAGTACGACATCGGCCTGAACATCGACGCCGAGGAAGCCGACCGCCTGGAGCTGTCGCTGGACCTGCTCGAACGCCTGTGCTTCGAGCCATCGCTGACGGGCTGGAACGGTATCGGTTTCGTCATCCAGGCCTACCAGAAGCGCTGCCCGTACGTGATCGACTCGGTCATCGACCTGGCCAAGCGCAGCCGTCACCGCCTGATGATCCGCCTGGTCAAGGGCGCCTACTGGGACAGCGAGATCAAGCGCGCCCAGGTCGAAGGCCTGGAGGGCTACCCGGTCTACACCCGCAAGGTCTATACCGACGTGTCCTACATCGCCTGCGCCCGCAAGCTGTTGTCGGTGCCGGAAGCCATCTACCCGCAGTTCGCCACGCACAACGCCCACACCCTGTCGGCCATCTACCATATTGCCGGCCAGAACTATTACCCAGGCCAGTACGAGTTCCAGTGCCTGCACGGCATGGGCGAGCCCCTGTACGAGCAGGTCGTCGGCAAGATCGCCGATGGCAAGCTGAACCGTCCGTGCCGCGTCTATGCACCCGTCGGCACCCACGAAACCCTGCTGGCCTACCTGGTACGCCGCCTGCTGGAAAACGGCGCCAACACCTCGTTCGTCAACCGTATCGCCGACCACTCGATCTCCATCCAGGAACTGGTCGCCGACCCGGTCGCGAGTATCGAGCGCATGGCCACACAGGAAGGCAGCATCGGGCTGCCGCATCCGCGCATTCCGCTGCCGCGCGACCTCTATGGCAGCGAACGGGCCAACTCGGCCGGCATCGACATGGCCAACGAACACCGCCTGGCGTCGCTGTCCTGCGCCATGCTGGCAACCGCCCACAACGACTGGAAGGCTGCCCCGCTGCTGGCCTGCGCCACCAGCCAGGAAGCCGCCGCACCGGTACTCAACCCAGCCGACCACCGCGACGTGGTGGGCCATGTGCAAGAGGCGAGCGTCACCGACGTCGACAACGCCATCCAGTGCGCCCTCAATGCCGCGCCGATCTGGCAAGCCACCCCACCAGCCGAGCGCGCCGCGATCCTGGAGCGCACCGCCGACCTGATGGAAGCCGAGATCCAGCCGCTGATGGGCCTGCTCATCCGCGAGGCCGGCAAGACCTTCGCCAACGCCATCGCCGAAGTGCGCGAAGCCGTCGACTTCCTGCGCTACTACGCCGTGCAGGCACGCAACGATTTCAGCAACGACGCCTGCCGCCCGCTCGGCCCGGTGGTGTGCATCAGCCCATGGAACTTCCCGCTGGCGATCTTCACCGGCCAGGTGGCCGCCGCACTGGCCGCCGGTAACCCGGTGCTGGCCAAGCCGGCCGAACAGACCCCGCTGGTCGCGGCCCAGGCCGTGCGTCTGCTGCTCGAAGCCGGCATCCCCGAAGGTGTGCTGCAACTGCTGCCGGGGCGCGGCGAAACCGTCGGTGCCGGCCTGGTCGGTGACGAACGGGTCAAGGGCGTGATGTTCACCGGCTCCACCGAAGTGGCGCGCCTGCTGCAACGCAACGTCGCCGGCCGTCTGGATGCCCAGGGTCGTCCGATCCCGCTGATCGCCGAAACCGGCGGCCAGAACGCGATGATCGTCGACTCCTCGGCGCTGACCGAGCAGGTGGTGATCGATGTGGTGTCGTCGGCCTTCGACAGCGCCGGTCAACGTTGCTCGGCGCTGCGCGTACTGTGCCTGCAAGAGGATTCCGCAGACCGCGTGATCGAAATGCTCAAGGGCGCCATGGCGCAGAACCGCATGGGCAACCCGGAGCGCCTGTCGGTGGACATCGGCCCGGTGATCGACGCCGAAGCCAAGGCCGGCATCGAGAAGCACATCCAGGCCATGCGCGAGAAAGGCCGCAGCGTCTACCAGGTGGCCATTGCCGAATCCGAGGAGTGCAAGCGCGGCACCTTCGTCATGCCGACCCTGATCGAGCTGGAGAGCTTCGACGAGCTCAAGCGCGAGATCTTCGGCCCGGTGCTGCACGTGGTGCGCTACAACCGCAAGCACCTCGACCAGTTGATCGCGCAGATCAACGCCTCCGGCTACGGCTTGACCCTGGGCGTGCACACCCGCATCGACGAAACCATCGCCAAGGTGGTGGACAACGTCAACGCCGGCAACATGTACGTCAACCGCAACATCGTCGGTGCCGTGGTCGGCGTGCAGCCATTCGGTGGTGAAGGGCTGTCGGGCACCGGCCCGAAAGCCGGTGGCCCGCTGTACCTGTACCGCCTGCTGTCGACCCGCCCGGCTGACGCCATCGCCCGCCACTTCCAGCGTGCCGACGGTGAGACCAAGGCCGACACCACCCTGCGCGACCAGCTGATCAAGCCGCTGCAGGTGCTCAAGGCCTGGGCTTCGAGCAACCAGCCCGAGCTGGTGGCACTGTGCGAGCAGTTCGCCGAACAGTCGCAAAGTGGCATCACCCGTGTACTGCCTGGCCCGACCGGCGAGCGCAACACCTACACCGTGCTGCCTCGCGAGCATGTGCTGTGCCTGGCTGACAACGAGGCCGACCTGCTCGCGCAGTTCGCCGCGGTGCTGGCGGTTGGCAGCTCGGCGGTGTGGGCCGACGGCGAGCCGGCCAAGGGCCTGCGCGGTCGCCTGCCGAAAGACCTGCAAGGCAAGATCAAGCTGGTGGCCGACTGGAGCAAGGATGACGTGGCGTTCGACGCGGTCATCCACCACGGCGACTCCGACCAGCTGCGCGCGGTGTGCCAGCAGGTCGCCAAACGCGCCGGTGCCATCGTTGGTGTGCATGGGCTGTCCAGCGGCGATCAGCAGATCGCGCTGGAGCGGTTGGTGATCGAGCGTGCGGTGAGCGTGAACACCGCGGCTGCAGGGGGTAACGCCAGCCTGATGACCATCGGCTGACCGTACTGACGCCATCGCGGGCAAGCCCGCTCCTACAGGTTCAGCGTCATACCTATGGGAGCGGATTGACCCGCGAGAGTCCTGTTTGGCCAACGACAGGCCTGGATATTGAGTGCAACATCTGCACCTGAACCCAACATAATCAAAAACTCTAGCGTTTGAAGTAATTGAGCATCTTGCGTATCCGCCCAGGTTCCACTGCAACGCTGGGAGTTTCGGGAATGGGTTTCGAATAAGAAATCGTGATCGTCTGCTGGTCGGGTAGCCTGCTCACCCCTTCCGGAGGAGCAAAGGTCAGCTCCTGCTCATCAGCCTCCCCCTTCACGATAGGCAAATGACTTACTTGCTGTATTTCCAGATAAACGTCGTCATAGTATCGATCGTTTGTAAGATCATAGAGATGGAACAACTTTTCGGAGATCACCGTATACATCTCCTTACCGGCAACAATCTTGTGCCGAGCCCCTAGTCTTTCTGCAGCAGCAGTCTCACCTGGCATGGGCTTAGGCGTTGTAAATGTTCTCCCCTCATCCAAGTTGCTGATGTCCACAGCGACCATACTTGTCAGCGCTGCCAAATGCCCCTGATGTGCGACCCGCGAAATAGGCATTTTGAAACCAAGCGGTAACAGGCCATCGATATTATTCTCTGTAAGACGTTGTTCGGCGCCCACCAAGGGCTTGAAGCTGTAGGCTGAGCGATGAAAGTCAGCCTTGAATGCCTTGGACACGCTCTCATCTGGGGGGATTGCCTCTGATTCGTTACGCGGCAAGAACGCCCAGATTTCTCGCTGCAGCTTGACCGTCAGGTTGATCGACTCCGCCTCGTGATTCACATTTGCCTTGACGCCAGACGAGTGGGGGTCGAAGAGGAAAGGAAACTTGATCAACTCATCCAGCTCGCGCCATACCTCATGGCCGAACGCTGCTTCGAAAGTCATCTCCCCAACGCGCCCATCGGCATCTCTGCGCGTCACTGGATTGTTGCGCACCATGCAATACAAGTTAAGGCCCTCCACTGCCCCCGCCGGGTCTGCGCTCAGCCATCGCCCGACCCACGGCTGGTAGTAGCGATAACCGTAGTAATACAGCCCTGTCGCATCTCGTTCCTTGCCTGAATAACGCAGAGTCTTGTAACTCCCTTCAAGCTCGCTACGGGCCACCCACAACGCGGTTCCCCCAAATGGGTAATACGCTTCATGGCTGATCAGCCTGCCCGCGCCGTCAACCTCCAGGATGCCGCTGCCCAGCGGCGTGTCGTAGCTGTAGCGCAGTTGATCGTTCTCCAACCCGTCTGGCACCTCGCTGCACCAGTGCAACATTCGCACCTGTGCATGACCGGGCTCACCGACCGAAATAACCTGCAACTCCTCCTCAAGGGAGGCATCGCGGGTAGTGCAGCGCAATTCAAGCCCGGGTAAATAGGTGACTCGAAGCGTGTGCCGGCTTGCAGCGGCCCACTGCGTGTTGACTTTCAGGACTCGCATGCTGGCACTGTCATAACGGTAGTGCTCATGGTCATGCCGCCCCTCCTCGCGTTGCTGGGAGATGACCTGATGCAACTCCCCTTGAGGCGTCCAGCACAGGGGATTGCCGGGCAACAGCGAGATCTGCTGACCCTTTGCCGTGAACAACGCCTCCACCTCGGCGGGTGTCTTCGCCATTATGCCCAGCACCGCCCGATTGCTGCGGCCACTGACTGTGATCTCGACGACACGACAGTGATTGCTGGCCGGCACCCGGTGCACCATGCGCGTCAGGTTGCCAGCAGTGTCATAGATATAGTTGCGGGTATAACGGGTAACGAGTGTCTCATCGTAGGGAGAGGGAGACGGTGTGTTGTACTCTCCCGCCCGCGATGACGCATTGACCTGCTCTCTTCCGCAGGCGCCGACCAATTGATAAAGGCTGTCGTAACAGTACGTGGTCTGCGGCTCCGCCACCTGGTTCCGCCAGAATCTTCTGTTGTCGGCCTCGTCCCGTTCGCTCACCACATTGCCCACCGGGTCGAACGAATACTGCAAATCCTGCAGGAGCCTCGCACCCAGGGCATGACTCGCAGGCCGCTCGATCCGTAGCTGAACCTGGCGTTGCGTTCGTGGCTCAAAGAAATAGGTGCTCGACACACCGTTACCCTGCAGTTCACGGGTCTTATTTCCACCTGCCAGGTAACTCGTCGACCGGACGATCTCGCACTCTTGAGAGTCTTTGCGTCTCAGCCAACTTGCCTGGAGCCGACCCGCAATATCATAGGTGACACGCCGCCGGTTCCCGGCTGCATCGACGATGCTCGATACGGTTCCGGTTGCGTCCACGACCGAACACGTAGTGTGTGCCTGCGCAGTCGGCTCAAGTGCGCGGTCCCATTCATCGATACTCTCACCTTGCCAATCGACCACTGTCTGTACTTCATCTCCCTGCCCCAGAAGACGACGGGTGACAGACAGCGTGGTACCGGTCATGGCGATGGCGTCGTGCAACGCAAGGCCAGCAGTGTCGTAAAGACGTGTACAGCGACCAGCCAGGTTTCGCCCCCGCTCCAGTGCACTGCTCCCCCCATAGACAAAGCGCTGGGTCATGCGGGGAACACCACCGCCAACTGTATCGCTGATGCTCGACAAACGACCCGCCAGACCGTGAGCCTCGTACATCGATCGACGTACCACCGCCTGGCTGTAGTCGTCACGCCCTTCTGCGCCTGCCGCGATTGCACTGACATGCACCAAAGGCCGACCATCGATATCAGCCAAGGCAACTTCTATGCCCGCGTCGACACTCTGAACACGCAGCACTTTGCCAGTGAAATCGTTGCCCAACGCGAAGTTCACCAGACCGCGCCCAGCCATACGCGGGTCGACGCTCCGATCCAGGAAACCACGAGGATCGTACCTGTGCCGCGTGATGAGCAGCGTGGTCTGTCCAAGCGCAAGCGCATCACGATGGCAGGCGATTTCCCGTACCTTCAGCTTGCGAGCAAACGCCGATACCGATGGGGTTTGGCGATGGACTAATGGCGCGTTGCTGGTCATTGGGCGATGCTCCGGCTCAGGCCTAGATGGCATGCAGCCCCCAATCAGGGCTCAACGGGGATCCGGCAAAGGCCTAGGCTACGCCAGTGATGTACAGGCCACACCTGACAGAAATACCAGTAGAGCAGCGCAAAGGATCTCGAGAAGCAGCGAGCGCCACCAATCGCACACCTATGCTCAGCCTTCTGGAGTGTCATCACGCGCACCCATGAGCCTGTGCAGCCCCTCCCACTGGCTCTAGACTCGCCGCATCTCGAACCCAGGAACCCCGCCATGTCCGAGCATCTCCTCAGCAGCCGCAACCTTGCCTTCGAACTCTACGAAGTCCTCGACGCCGAGGCCCTGACCCAGCGCCCGCGTTTCGCCGAGCACAACCGCGAGACCTTCGACGCCGCGCTCGGTACTGCTCGCGCGATTGCCGAGAAGTACTTCGCCCCGCACAACCGCAAGGGCGACGAGCACGAGCCGCGTTATGTCGACGGCCGCGCCGAGTTGATTCCCGAGGTCAAGCCTGCGGTAGAGGCCTTCCTCGAGGCGGGCTTCCTCAACGCCAACCGCGACTTCGACGTCGGCGGCATGCAGTTGCCGAGCCTGGTCTCGCAAGCCTGCTTCGCCCATTTCCAGGCCGCCAACGCTGGCACCACGGCCTATCCCTTCCTGACCATGGGCGCAGCCAACCTGATCGAGAGCTTTGGCAGCGAGGAGCAGAAGCGCCTGTTCCTGCAGCCGATGATCGAAGGCCGCTACTTCGGCACCATGGCCCTGACCGAGCCCCACGCCGGCTCGTCGCTGGCCGATATCCGCACCCGTGCAGAGCCCGCTGGCGATGGCAGCTATCGGCTCAAGGGCAACAAGATATTCATCTCCGGCGGCGACCACGAGCTGTCGCAGAACATCGTGCACATGGTCCTGGCCAAGCTGCCGGATGCACCGCCCGGGGTGAAGGGCATTTCGCTGTTCATCGTGCCCAAGTACCGGGTCAACGACGACGGCAGCCTCGGTGCCCGCAACGACGTGCTGCTGGCCGGTCTGTTCCACAAGATGGGCTGGCGTGGCACCACCTCCACGGCGTTGAACTTCGGCGACAACGGCCAGTGCGTCGGCTACCTGGTCGGCAAGCCACACCAGGGCCTGGCGTGCATGTTCCAGATGATGAACGAAGCGCGCATCGGCGTCGGCATGGGTGCGGTGATGCTCGGCTACGCCGGCTACCTGTACTCGCTGGACTATGCACGCCAGCGCCCACAAGGCCGCCAGGTGGACAACAAGGACCCCAACAGCCCAGCAGTGCCGATCATCGAGCACGCCGATGTAAAACGCATGCTGCTGGCGCAGAAAGCCTACGTGGAAGGCGCCTTCGACCTGGGTCTGTACGCCGCACGGCTGTTCGACGACACCCACAGCGCACCCGACGAGGCGGCACGCGCCCAGGCCCAGGAACTGCTCGACCTGCTCACCCCGATCGTCAAGTCCTGGCCTTCGACGTTCTGCCTCAAGGCCAACGAACTGGCGATCCAGATCCTCGGTGGCCACGGCTACACCCGCGAATACCCGGTAGAGCAGTACTACCGCGACAACCGCCTGAACCCGATCCACGAAGGCACCGAAGGCATCCAGTCGCTCGACCTGCTCGGGCGCAAGCTGGCGCAGAACGGCGGCGCCGGGCTCAAGCAACTGATTCGCCTGATCGCCACCACTGCCGAGCGCGCCAGCCATCACCCCAACCTGGACGCACTGCGCCAGCCGCTGGAGCAACTGGTCAACCGCCTGCAAGCCGTGACCCTGACACTGCTCGGCGACCTGGCCCAGGGCAAGGTTGCCGGAGCCCTGGCCAACTCGGCCCTGTACCTCAAGGTGTTCGGCCATTGCGTGATCGGCTGGCGCTGGCTGGAGCAGGCCATCCATGCTGAGCTCGGACTGATGAAAGGCGTCGAGGTCGACCGCGATTTTTACTACGGCAAGTTGCAGGCCGCACGTTATTTCCTGACTTGGGAAGTGCCAGGCTGCCATACTGAGCTCGCACTGCTCGAGGCACGCGACGACACCTGCCTGGGCATGCAAGAGGGGTGGTTCTAGGGGGAGCCACCGCGAACAGGAGGTTCCCGCATGTTCGATTCCAGCGCCCTGCTGCGCCAGCGCTTCGCAGCGCTGCGCAGCAAGGCCGAACTGTTCTCGCTTCGCCACGTGAAGCAATCGCATCAATCGCTGTCGGTGCGGCGCAACGTCGCCGAACCGCCATTCTTCAGCCAGGACGAAGGTGCCATGCTCACCGTGCGCCTGAACGGCGTCGAGGCCTACGCCGCCACCGCCGACCTGTCGCAGAGCGGCCTGCAACGCGCCCTGGAACACGCCGAGGCCCTGGCCCGGCAGATCACCGGCCACCACCTGCTCGACCTGCGCGACCAACCGGTGCCGAGCACGCGCCACGACCATATCTCGCCCAACTTCGACCAATCGCTGCCAAACCTTGCGGATTGCCTCGAGCTGCTCGCCACCGAATCGGCCAGCGTGCCCAAGGACGAACGCCTGGTGGACTGGCAGGCGAGCCTGGGCATGACCCTGGTCGAGCAGACTTACCTGAACTCGGCCGGCGCCGAGCTGCGCAACGCGCAGCGCTTCATCTTTCCGGGCCTTGGCGTCACCGCCAGCGATGGCCGCGACAGCCAGAGCCGCAGCCTGGGCCGGGAGAACTTTGGCCAGCAGGGTGGCTTCGAAGTCGTCCAGCGCTGCGGCCTGGTCGGCGCCGCCCGGCGTATCGCCGACGAAGCCCTGCAACTGCTGCTGGCGCCCAACACCCCGAGCGGTGCGCGCGACCTGCTGCTGATGCCCGACCAGATGATGCTGCAGATCCATGAGTCCATCGGACATCCGCTGGAGATGGACCGTATTCTCGGCGACGAGCGCAATTACGCGGGCACCAGCTTCGTCAAGCCCAGCGATTTCGGGCAGTTGCAATACGGCTCGCCCCTGCTGAACGTGACCTTCGACCCTACCATCGACGAGGAGCTGGCCAGCTACAGCTTCGACGACGACGGCACCGCGGCCAGCAAGCAGTTCCTGATCCGCGAGGGCAAGCTGCTGCGCCCGCTGGGCGGCGCCCTGTCGCAGTTCCGCTCGGGGCTCGACGGCGTGGCCAACAGCCGCGCCTGTGGCTGGAACCGCGCTCCGATCGACCGCATGGCCAACCTCAACATCGAGCCGGGCGACCAGTCGCTCGACCAGCTCATCAAGGGGATCGAGCACGGCATCCTGATGCGCACCAACCGCTCCTGGTCCATCGACGATGCGCGCAACAAGTTCCAGTTCGGCTGCGAATGGGCCCAACTGATCGAGCACGGCGAGCTCAAGGGCGTGGTCAAGAACCCCAACTATCGCGGCATCTCCGCGCAGTTCTGGCGCAACCTGTCGGCCGTGGGCGATAGCAGCACCTTCCAGGTGCTTGGCACCCCCAACTGCGGCAAGGGCGAACCCAACCAGGTCATCCGGGTCGGCCATGCCTCGCCGGCCTGCGTGTTCCGCCAGATCGACGTATTCGGAGGAGACGCCTGATGAGTACCCCCTATCAAGAACGCTTCGAGGCATTGGTCAGTGCCCTGCGCGAGGCGCTGCACCCCGGCGAGCAATTCACCCTCGGCTACAACGCCGAACAGTCGCGCTTCGTGCGTTTCAACCATGCCAAGGTGCGCCAGGCGGGCGAGGTGGCCCAAGCTAGCGCGCAGTTGCGCCTGATACGTGAAGGACGCCAGGCCGAACAGCAGTTCACCCTCGGTGACGATGCGCAACTGGATCGCCAGCGCCTGCAGGATGCCCTGAAGCAATTGCGCCAGACCTTGCCGCTGCTGCCGCTCGACCCCTACCTGAAACTCGACGAAAGCGCCTGGCACAGCCACAGCGTGCAAGATCCAACACTGCCCGACTTCAGCGAAGTGCTGACGCTGGTCGAGCAGCAGGCAGGCGACCTCGACCTGGTCGGCATCTACGCCGCCGGCCCGATCTGCCGGGGCTTTGCCAGCTCGTTCGGCGCCTTCGGCTGGCACCAGGCCAACAGCTTCAATTTCGACTGGAGCCTGTTCCACACCAATGGCCAGGCCGTGAAGGCCAACTATGCAGGCCAGGTCTGGAGCGGCGAGGCCTTCAGTGCACGCCTGCAACTGGCCCGCGAACAGCTTGAGTACCTGGGGCGCCCGACGATCACCCTCAAGCCTGGCAGCTACCGCGCCTACCTGGCACCCGCGGCCATGGACGAGATCGCCGGCATGCTGGCCTGGGGCGGTTTCTCGGCCCAGGCCCTGGCCACCGGCAACAGCCCACTGCAGCGTCTGTACACCGGTGATGACAAGCTCGATCCGCGGGTCAGCTTCTCGGAGCAGGTCAGCGGTTCGCTGAGCCCGGCGTTCTCCAGCGAGGGCTCGCCCCGCAAGGACGTAGCGCTGATCGTCGAAGGCCGGGGCCACGCACGCCTGGTCAGCCCCCGCAGCGCAGTAGAGTTCGACCTGCCGGGCAACGGCGCCGACAGCTACGAGGCACCGTGCGCCCTGAGCCTGGCACCGGGCGAGCTGGCGTCGGCGGATATCCTGGCGCGCCTGGATACCGGGCTGTACATCAGCAACCTCTGGTATCTGAACTATTCAGACCTGCCGGCAGCGCGGATGACCGGCCTGACGCGCTTCGCCACCTTCTGGGTGGAAAACGGCCAGATCCAGGGCCCGGTCAGCACCATGCGCTTCGACGACAGCCTCTATAACCTGCTGGGTAAGCAGTTGGAAGAGCTGACCCGTGACCGCGAGCTGATCCTGTCGACCAGTACCTATGGGCAGCGGCAAACCGGATCGAGTCATCTGCCCGGGGCGTTGGTCAGAGGATTGACGCTGACACTGTAACGTCACGCCCCTGTGGGAGCGGCGGTTCGCCGCGCCCGCAGGGAACTGCGCACTTTTCAGGATTGAGGCCATGCCCGAACGCGCCCCGCTCGACCCCACCACCGCCCGCTGGATCCCCTGGGTGGTGGCCATCGCCTTCTTCATGCAGTCGCTCGACGGCACCATCCTCAACACCGCACTGCCAGCCATGGCCCGCTCGCTGGCAGAAGACCCGCTGCGCATGCAGGGTGTGATCATCGCCTACATGCTCACCGTGGCGCTGCTGATCCCGGCCTCGGGCTGGATCGCCGACCGCTTCGGCACCAAGCACATTTTCTTCGGCGCCATCCTGTTGTTCAGCCTGGGTTCGCTGCTGTGCGCGGCGGCCAACAGCCTGGGCTTCCTGATCATCGCCCGCGTCATCCAGGGCCTGGGCGGTGCCCTGATGCTGCCGGTCGGGCGATTGGTGGTGCTGCGCGCCTACCCGCGCTCGGAGCTGGTGCGGATCATGAGCTTCATCACCATCCCCGGCCTGCTCGGTCCGCTGCTGGGTCCGACCGTCGGCGGCTGGCTGGTGGAAATCCTCAGTTGGCACTGGATCTTCCTGCTCAACCTGCCGGTCGGCGCACTGGGCTGCTACGCAGTATGGAAGTTCATCCCCGACCTGCGCGGCAGCGAACGCACCACCTTCGACGGGCCCGGGTTCATCCTGTTCGGTGCCGCGATGGTGCTGATCACCATCGCCATGGAGGGCCTGGGCGAGTTGCACCTGCCGCACCTGCGGGTGATGTTGCTGCTGTTTGCTGGCATGGCCTGCCTTGCCGCCTACTGGCTGCGCGCCGGGCGTGACCCGGAGCCGCTGTTCTCGCCCAGCCTGTTCCGCGTGCGCACCTTTGCCATCGGCATCCTCGGCAACCTGTTCGCCCGCCTGGGCAGCGGCGCCCTGCCCTTCCTGGTGCCGCTGCTGCTGCAGGTGGCGCTGGGCTACTCGCCGGCCCAGGCCGGCATGAGCATGATCCCGCTGGCCGCCGCGGCGATGATCGCCAAGTCGGTGGCACGGCCGCTGATCGAGCGCCTCGGCTACCGCATCATCCTCACCGGCAACACGCTGTTGCTGGGTGTACTGCTGGCCAGCCTGGGGCTGGTCGACGAACAGACACCCTATTGGCTGCTGCTGGTGCAACTGGGCTTGCTGGGGGCGGTGAACTCGCTGCAGTTCACTGCAATGAACACAGTGACGCTGATCGACCTCGACGACGCCAGCGCCAGCAGCGGCAACAGCCTGCTGTCGGTGGTCGCGCAACTGTCGCTGAGCCTGGGCGTAGCCTGCGCCGGTGCGCTGCTCGGCGGCTTTACCGCCTCCGGCAGCGCCGAGGGTGTGGAAACCACGCTGGGCGCGTTCCAGTTGACCTTCCTGACCATCGGCCTGATGGCGATGCTGGCCGCGGCGATCTTCCTGCAACTGTCGCCGACAGACGGAAGGCGTGCCCGTCGTCCGGAAGAGCACGTGGAAACGTAGGGCGAATGGCCATGAGGCTGGTAGACTGTGCGGCATTTTTCGCTTCGCACCGCAGGCCCGCCTCGTGACCACCGAATCCACCGCTTTCGCCTCCCTGCCGCTGTCCGCCGCCATGCTGGCCAACCTGGACGCCCTGGGCTATGCCTCGATGACGCCGATCCAGGCCCAGAGCCTGCCGGTCATCCTCAAGGGCCAGGACCTGATCGCCCAGGCCAAGACCGGCAGCGGCAAGACCGCCGCCTTCGGCATCGGCCTGCTCAATCCGATCAACCCGCGCTTCTTCGGCTGCCAGGCGCTGGTGCTGTGCCCGACGCGCGAACTGGCCGACCAGGTCGCCAAGGAGCTGCGCCGCCTGGCCCGCGCCGAAGACAACATCAAGATCCTCACCCTCTGCGGTGGCGTCTCGCTGGGCCCGCAGATCGCCTCGCTGGAGCACGGTGCGCACATCATCGTCGGCACCCCGGGCCGTATCCAGCAGCACCTGGACAAGGGCACCCTGGACCTGAAAGGGCTCAACACCCTGGTACTCGACGAAGCCGACCGCATGCTCGACATGGGCTTCTTCGACGCCATCGCCGCCATCATCGGCAAGACCCCGTCGCGCCGCCAGACCCTGCTGTTCTCGGCCACCTACCCGGCCGGCATCGAGCAACTGGCCGCCGACTTCATGCGCAAGCCGCAGCAGGTCACGGTCGAGAGCCAGCACAGCGACAGCCAGATCGAGCAGCGTTTCATCGAGATCGATCCACAGCAGCGTCTGGAGGCGGTTACCCGCGTACTGGGCCACTACCGCCCGCAGTCTTGCGTGGCGTTCTGCTTCACCAAGCAGCAGTGCGAGGACCTGGTCGCCCACCTGACCGCCAAGGGCATCGTCGCCCAGGCCCTGCACGGTGATCTGGAACAGCGTGACCGCGACCAGGTGCTGACGATGTTCGCCAACCGCAGCAGCTCGGTACTGGTGGCCACCGATGTCGCCGCCCGAGGCCTGGACATCGACGGCCTGGACCTGGTGATCAACGTGGAACTGGCGCGTGATGCCGAGATCCATGTGCACCGCGTCGGGCGTACCGGCCGTGCCGGCGAGAAAGGCGTGGCGATCAGCCTGGTGGCCCCGGCCGAAGGCCACCGCGCGCAAGCCATCGAAGACCTGCAGAAGCGCCCGCTGCGCTGGGAGCAGTTGGACAGCCTGAAGAACAAGGGCGGTGAGCCACTGCTGCCGACCATGACCACCCTGTGCATCGCCGCCGGGCGCAAGGACAAGCTGCGTCCGGGCGATATCCTTGGCGCCCTGACCGGCGATGCCGGGCTGCCGGGCAAGCAGGTGGGCAAGATCGCCATCTTCGATTTCGTCGCTTTCGTGGCGGTGGAGCGGGCCGTGGCCAAGCAGGCGATGCAGCGCTTGAACAGCGGCAAGATCAAGGGCCGGGCCCTGAAAGTCCGTATCGTCTGACCTATTCTGGGGCTGCTTTTGCAGCCCATCGCAGGCAAGCCAGCTCCCACAGGATCTCCCCAGAGCCTAGGCCGGGTGCACTCCCTGTGGGAGCTGGCTTGCCTGCGATGGGCTGCAAAAGCAGCCCCAGAATAGGTCAGACGATACGGACTTTCAGGGCCCGGCCCTTGA
>NZ_JBNFMU010000042.1:0-7011 GCF_049942315.1 Pseudomonas wayambapalatensis | reverse complement strand
TGTGGGAGCGGGCTTGCCCGCGAAGAGAACGCCGCGATATCACTGCTGCGCCGCCGTCTTCTCGAACCACTTCTGCTCGAGCTCCGCCATCCGCCCACTGTCCTTGAGCCGCTGCAGGGCATTGTTCAGCGTGCTCTCGAAGGCCGGATTGTCCTTCTGGAACGGGATCACCAGCTTCTTCTCACCAAACGTCTGGCTGGCATCCAGCGCGCTTTCAGTCGCAGGCTGTTCGCTCGCGGGTGTCAATGCGATGTCGTACTTGCCACTCTCCACGCCTGTCAGCACTTCGTCGGCGGGCGCCTCGATGAATTCCGCGCGCAGGTCCATCTCGCGGGCCAGGTCTTGGCCGAACTCGATGTCGAACCCGGTCAGGTGCTCGTTTTCCTTGAAGGCGTAGGGGGCATTGTTGGCTTGCACGGCGATGCGCAGTTCACCCCGGTCGTTGATTTCGTCGATCAGCTCTGCCTGGGCCAGGGGGCTGATGAGTACTGCCAGCAGTAGGCCAATGGTCAAACGCATGAATATCCCTTTTTATATCTCGGCAGATGAATGTCATTCGCCGTGGCTTTCTCGTTTTGCCGCGGTCGAACGCAGCCTATGACCCCGACATCGTGCTTAGGTTTACGCCGTCGCTGAAATTTTCATGCCGGCATTTTTGAACCTGCGGGACGGTAACTGGACTATGGTGAAGTACCACCTCGCTTCGTTTAAGTGATAGCGGTCAATTGAAGTGAATGACAGGAGAAGTGAATGAAAAGCCCAGTGTCGCGTGCTGCCCTTGCCGGTCTGCTGATGGGGGCCTCGCTGTTTGCCAGCGCTGCCGATGCCTTGAAAAGCCAGGAGCCACCGAAAGACGCCAAGGTCTTCATCGTCTCCCCGGCCGATGGCGCCACGGTCGACAAGACCTTCACCGTCAAGTTCGGCATCGAGGGTATCGCGCTCAAGCCGGCTGGCGACCAGACCCCGCACTCCGGGCACCATCACCTGCTGGTGGATGTCGACAAGGCGCCTGTAGCTGACCAGCCATTGCCGACCAGCCTGATGCCCGAGGGCAACCAACCCCTGCCAGCCGGGCCGCAGGTGCTGCATTTCGGCAAGGCGCAGACCGAGGCGACCATCACCCTGACCCCGGGCAAGCACACCCTGCAACTGGTGCTGGGCGACCAGTACCATGTGCCGTTCAAGCCAAGCGTCGAGTCGAAGAAGATCACCGTCAATGTGAAGTGATGCCTGGAAGCTTCGCGGCGCTTCGGCGCCCCGATTCGACCGCGAAGCAGAACACTCGGATCGCGCAGGCAAAAAAAGGGAGGCCACCAGGGCCTCCCTTCTTCATGCAGCCATCAGGCTCAGAACAGGACGCGCGAGCGGATGGTGCCCTTGACGTGCTGCAGTTTCTCTTGCGCCAGGTCCGAGTACTCGGCGTCGACGTCGATGACCACGTAACCCACTTTCTCGTCGGTCTGCAGGAACTGACCGGAGATGTTGATGCCGTTCTCGGCGAAGACCTTGTTGATCTCGCTGAGTACGCCCGGGATGTTTTCGTGGATGTGCAGCAGGCGGTGCTTGCCCGGGTGCGCCGGCAGGGCCACTTCAGGGAAGTTGACCGAGGATACGGACGTACCGTTGTCGCTGTACTTGACCAGCTTCTCGGCCACTTCCAGGCCGATGTTGGCCTGGGCTTCGGCGGTCGAACCACCGATGTGCGGGGTCAGGATCACGTTGTCCAGGCCACGCAGTGGGCTTTCGAACTCTTCGTCGTTCGAGCGCGGCTCGACCGGGAACACGTCGATGGCGGCGCCGATCAGGTGCTTGTCCTTGATCGCGGCAGCCAGGTGATCCAGTTCGACCACGGTGCCACGGGCAGCGTTGATCAGGATCGAGCCCTTCTTCATCGCGCGGATTTCCTTCTCGCCGATCATCCACTGGGTGGATGGCAGCTCAGGCACGTGCAGCGAGACGATGTCGGCCAGGCCCAGCAGTTCGTTGAGGCTGGTGACCTGGGTGGCGTTGCCCAGTGGCAGCTTGGTCAGCGGGTCGAAGAAGTAGACCTGCATGCCGACGCTTTCGGCCAGAACCGACAGCTGGGTGCCGATCGAGCCGTAGCCGACGATGCCGAGCTTCTTGCCGCGGATCTCGAAGGAGTTGGCCGCGCTCTTGATCCAGCCACCGCGGTGGCAGGAGGCGTTCTTCTCGGGGATGCCGCGCAGCAGCAGGATGGCTTCGGCCAGCACCAGTTCGGCAACCGAACGGGTGTTGGAGTACGGCGCGTTGAACACCGCGATGCCGCGCTCGCGGGCCGCGTTCAGGTCAACCTGGTTGGTGCCGATGCAGAAGCAGCCGACCGCGACCAGTTTCTTCGCACAGTCAAAGACTTCTTCAGTCAGTTGAGTGCGCGAGCGGATGCCGATGAAGTGGGCGTCCGCGATCTTTTCCTTCAGTTGCGCATCCGGCAGTGAGCCAGTGAGGTACTCGATGTTGGTGTACCCGGCAGCCTTGAGGGTGTCCACAGCATTCTGGTGGACGCCTTCGAGAAGAAGGAACCTGATCTTGCTCTTGTCGAGAGAAGTCTTGCTCATCTGCGTAAACCTGTATCCCGGAGAAAAAATGGCGAGGGGGGCAAAGCGGCGCGGCGACGGGCCTTAGCACGATCGACGGGAGGGCTATGCTAGCATACGCGACACCGTCTGAGCTTATCCCGACAGGTGAAGAGTGCTCAGGGTGACCATGAATCATTCGAGAGTTCTGGCGATGACCCACGCTGCGGTAATTGATGAGCTGAAGACCCTGGTCGACCCTGGCAAGGTCCTGACCGACCCCGCCTCGCTCGAAGCGTACGGCAAGGACTGGACCAAGCACTACCCGCCGGCGCCGACCGCCATCGTCCTGCCCAAGACCACCGAGCAAGTCCAGGCCATCGTGCGCTGGGCCAACCGCCACAAGGTCGCGCTGGTGCCGTCCGGCGGACGCACCGGCCTGTCGGGCGCTGCGGTCGCTGCCAATGGCGAAGTCGTGGTGGCTTTCGACCAGATGAACCAGATTCTCGCCTTCAACGAATTCGACCGCACCGTGGTCTGCCAGCCGGGCGTGATCACCCGCCAGTTGCAGCAGTTCGCCGAGGACCAGGGCCTGTACTACCCGGTCGATTTCGCCTCGAGCGGATCCAGCCAGATTGGCGGCAATATCGGCACCAATGCCGGCGGGATCAAAGTCATTCGCTACGGCATGACCCGCAACTGGGTGGCAGGGCTGAAGGTGGTCACCGGCAAGGGCGAACTGCTGGAGCTCAACCGCGACCTGATCAAGAACGCCACCGGCTACGACCTGCGCCAGCTGTTCATTGGTGCCGAGGGCACCCTGGGCTTCGTGGTCGAGGCGACCATGCGCCTGGACCGCGCGCCGCGCAACCTCACGGCGATGGTGCTCGGCACGCCGGACTTCGACTCGATCATGCCGGTGCTGCATGCCTTCCAGGGCAAGCTCGACCTGACCGCCTTCGAGTTCTTCTCCGACAAGGGCCTGGCCAAGATCATGGGTCGCGGCGACGTGCCGGCGCCGTTCGACACGCCATGCCCCTTCTATGCGCTGCTGGAGTTCGAGGCCAGCACCGAGGAAGTGGCCAGCGAAGCCCTGGCCACCTTCGAGCACTGCGTCGAGCAGGGCTGGGTGCTCGATGGGGTGATGAGCCAGAGCGAGACGCAGCTGAAGAACCTGTGGAAGCTGCGTGAGTACCTGTCCGAGACCATCTCCCACTGGACGCCCTACAAGAACGATATTTCCGTCACCGTCTCCAAGGTGCCGGCGTTCCTGCGTGATATCGATGCGGTGGTCGGCGAACACTACCCCGACTACGAAGTCGTCTGGTACGGGCATATCGGCGACGGCAATCTGCACCTGAACATCCTCAAGCCCGATCACATGAGCAAGGACGATTTCTTCGCCTCCTGCACCAAGGTCAACAAATGGGTGTTCGAGATCGTCGAGCGCTACAACGGTTCGATCTCTGCTGAGCACGGCGTGGGCATGACCAAGCGGGACTACCTCGGCTACAGCCGCTCGGCAGATGAAATCGCCTGCATGAAAGCGATAAAGGCGGTGTTCGACCCGAACGGCATCATGAATCCGGGTAAGATCTTCGCACCTGAATAAGAAAGCAGTATCCAGAGGAGTCGGCCCCATGAGTTACCAGCACCAGTACGTAGACGGCACGCGCATCCACTTCACGCTGGGCAAGGTGGTGTGCATCGGCCGCAACTACGCCGAGCATGCCAAGGAACTGGACAACCCCATCCCCAGCGAGCCGCTGCTGTTCATCAAGCCCGGCAGCTGCGTGGTGCCACTGGAAGGCGGCTTCAAGATCCCGACCGACCGCGGTTCGGTGCACTACGAGGCCGAGATTGCCGTGCTGCTGGGCAAGCCACTGTCGACCAAGCCGACAGTCGAAGAGGTGCTGGATGCCATTTCCGGCTACGCCCCGGCCCTGGACCTGACCCTGCGTGACGTACAGGCCAAGCTGAAGGAGAAGGGCCTGCCGTGGGAGCTGGCCAAGAGCTTCGACGGCGCCTGTGTATTGCCGCCGTTCGTCGCCGCATCCAGCTTCGAGGACGTGACCGACATTCCGGTACGCCTGACCATCAATGGCGAAGTGCGCCAGGATGGCAACAGCGCAATGATGCTCAACCCTATCGTGCCGATCATCCAGCACATCGCTGCGCAGTTCTCCCTGCAGGCGGGTGACGTGATTCTCACCGGTACTCCGGCCGGTGTCGGGCCGTTCAATGTCGGTGATGAGCTGGTGCTTGAGCTGCCGGGTGTCAGCCGCTTCGAGAGCCGCGTGCTTTGATCTGACTGCGGGTCGTCCTTTTCGCGGGTAAACCCGCTCCTACAGGGATTTGCGCAGCCTTGTGAGAGCGGTTTTACCCGCGAACGATTTACCGTTTTTTTCACACCGCATCTGGATAATGCGCGGGTCTTCGCCCATTTACCCAGGACCCCCTGCATGCCAGCACCCTCCAGCGCCCCAGCTTCCACCAAGCGTCGTTTCTACCTGCGCTGGCCGTTCGCCCTGGCTGTGGCAGCGGTGATCGGTTATGGGGTGGCCATCGCCATGCACTGGGACGACCGTGGCCTGCTGTGGGTCAAGGAGCGTTTCGAGAGCAGTGCCGAGCGCATTGAAAGCGTCTGGCTGCCGGACTACCTGGTAGACATCGACGCCAAGCCGTTGCCGGGCATGGACGACGACGAAGCCTCGGACCTGTCGTTCAATCCGCAGACCCGCACGCTGTTTGCAGTGATGGGCAAGAACCCCTTCCTGGTCGAACTCACGCTCGATGGCGACGTGTTGCGCAAGATTCCGCTGGTGGGTTGGGAAAATCCTGAAGGCCTTGCCGTGCTGGAAAACGGGCTGATCGCGATCGTTGATGAGCGCAACCATGACCTGACGCTGGTAAAGGTGGACGCGAGTACCTCGACGCTCAATCACGACGACTTCCCCAGCTATGACCTGGGCAAGTCGGTCAAGAGCAACAAGGGCTTCGAGGCCATCGCCTGGGACTCGCTGCGCCAGCGCCTGATCATCGGCGAAGAGCGTCCGCCGCGTCTGTTTGCCTGGAGCACCGACGGTCGCGGGCCGCTCAAGGGCGACAAGCAGCTACTGCCCAGTGACGAGCTGGACCTGCGCAACCTGTCGGCGCTGGCGGTCGATCCACGCACGGGCCACCTACTGGTGCTGTCGGCTGACTCGAACATGCTGCTGGAGCTGGACGAGAAGGGCGAACAGGTCAGCTTCATGACCTTGCTCGGGGCGTTCAACGGCCTGGGCAGCCGTGTGCCTCGGGCCGAAGGTGTGACCATGGACGATCAGGGCAACCTGTACATGGTCAGCGAGCCCGCGCTGTTCTATCGCTTCAAGAAGCACTGACAGGATTATCGGAATTCTCTGATGATGGCCTTAAGCTTTATTTCAGCTATGAATGATTAGATTCGGCATCCTCCGTCGAGTCCTCTTCATGCGCCGTCATCTTCGTTCGTTTCTCTTTCTTCTGGCTTTCTCCGTGCTGGCGGTGCTTGGCGTGGCGGGGCACGAGTTCCGCCTGTTCGAGCGCGGCTGGTTCAACCTCAAGAGCTGGTGGCAGCCGACCGAGCAAGGCATCGGCCTGGATCGCTACCAGGTGGTGATCGAGGCTCAGCCCATCGAGGGGCTGGACGACGATGTCTCGGCGCTCACCTACGATCCTGACCGCAAGACCCTGTTCACCGTCACCAACGCCCGCTCCGAGCTCATCGAGCTTTCGCTGGACGGGCGCATCCTGCGCCGTGTGCCGCTGACCGGTTTCGGTGATCCCGAGGCCGTGGAGTACGTCGGGCCGAACAGCTACGTGATCACCGATGAGCGTCAGCAGCGCCTGATCCGTGTGCGCCTGGACGACGACACGCTGTTTCTCGACGCCAACGACGCCGAACAGCTCACCCTGGGCATCGGCCTGAACGGCAACAAGGGCTTCGAGGGGTTGGCCTACGACTCTGCCGGCAAGCGCCTGTTCGTCGCCAAGGAGCGTGACCCGATGCTGATCTACGAGGTGCACGGCTTCCCCCATGACAATCCGGAGCAGCCCTATGCGGTGCATGTGGTGCAGGACCGCAAGCGCGATTCGCGGTTGTTCGTGCGCGACCTGTCGAGCCTGCAGTTCGATGAGCGCAGCGGGCATCTGCTGGCGCTGTCGGACGAATCACGGCTGGTGCTGGAGCTGGATGTGAAGGGGCGGCCGCTGAGCACCCTGTCATTGCGCAAGGGGTATCAGGGCCTGAAGAAGACAGTGCCGCAGGCTGAGGGGATCGCCATGGACGATGCCGGGACCATTTACCTGGTGAGTGAGCCGAACCTGTTCTATGTGTTCAGGCAATCGGCTGAGTAGGTGTAGTTCAGGGCTCTGTGGGGGCATGGTCTTTGTTGTGTCAGTGCTGGCCTATTCGCGGGCAAGCCCGCTCCCACAGGGAGATTGGGCTGGACTTTAG
>NZ_JBNFMU010000041.1:0-19151 GCF_049942315.1 Pseudomonas wayambapalatensis | reverse complement strand
GGGGTTTCCCCATGTGAGAGTAGGTCATCGTCAAGATTCATTTCGCAAAACCCCTATCTGCGCGAGCAGCTAGGGGTTTTGTCTTTCTGGCGTTCTGAAGCCAGACCGGACCCGCCCATGCCACGGGACAAGCCTGCTTCTACAGGGTATGGTGCACCTCTATTCTTCCCTGACCCGGCCCGCATGCGCTACGACCTTACCAGCCTGGACCTGTTCATCACTGTCGCCCAGGAGCGCAATCTGACGCGCGCTGCGGGTATCAAGCACCTGGCGGTCTCGGCGATCAGCAAACGCATCAGCGAACTTGAGGCGCAGATCGGTTCGCCGCTGCTGATTCGCAACGCGCGCGGTGTCGAGTTGACGCCTGCCGGTCAATCCCTGCTCTATTACGCCCGTCAGCTCAAACAGACCCTGGCACAGCTGGACAACGAACTCAGCGAGTTCGCCGCAGGGGTCAAAGGCCATATCCGCATTCACGCCATCACCTCGGCGCTGTCGCAGTTCCTGCCCCAGGACATGGCTGGCTTCACCCAGCTTTACCCACAGATCAAGTTCGATATCGAGGAAGGTGTAGGCTCGGCGGTAGTCCGCGCTGTCGCGGATGATCACGCCGACCTCGGTATCATCTCGTCGCACACAGCCCCACTGGGGCTTGAAACCCTGCCTTACCGGCACGATGAACTGGTGCTGGTGGTGCCGGTAGAGCACGAGCTGGCCAAACGCCGCACCGTACAGTTCAGCGAGGTGCTGGCATACGAGTTCGTCGGCCCGCACCTGGACAGCACCCTGCACAGCCTGCTCACCGAACAGGCCAAAGAAATGGGTCAACCGCTCAAGTTGCGTATTCGTATCAGCAGCTTCGACTGCATGTGTCGCATGGTCGCCAATGGCCTGGGTATTACCGTGCTGCCACGTAGCGCGGTGGAGCCCTACGTGCGCAGCCACAGCCTCAAGCGTGTGACCCTGTCAGAGCCCTGGGCCCACCGCTCATTGCTGCTGGTATTCAAGAAGTACGAGCTCGCCTCGCCGACGCTCAAGACCTTCATCGACCACCTGGGCGCTCCCTCCCAGCCATAACTTTCCTTTCGAGCGTTCTCCGATGGAGAACGCTGACGTGATAATCGATCAATTTTCACCCCTCGCTCCAGCGCCTAGCATTGGCTCACCTGCAGCGTCGTCGCCTGAACGACGCCATGACGACAAGAAGCCGAGCGACACGCGCATGATCGACAATGCCCACCTGATGAGCCCCCTGCAGATCGACCAGGATCACTTCACCTACCTCGATCTCAAGAAACTGCTGACGCCCACCCAACTGCAGCGCTTGCCCTACGCCATCCGCATCCTTCTGGAGAACGTGGCACGCTGTTCTCCCGAGGCGCTGGACGCCGTGCTTGCCCGCGCCATCGGCGAGGGGCCGGACTGCGAGGTGCCATTCCAGCCCAACCGCCTGATGTTCCATGACACCACGTGCTTGCCAGCCCTGGCCGACTTTGCCGGTATGCGCGATGTGGTCGCCGAACTCGGCGGCGACCCGGCGGCGATGAACCCGCTGATTCCTGCGGTGCTGACCATCGACCATTCGGTGATCGTCGAACACTACGCAGAAGCCGATGCGGTGGAGCAGAACCTCGAGATCGATTTTCGTCGTAACAGCGAGCGCTATCGTTTCATCAAGTGGGCGCAGAAGAGCCTGGACAATTTCGGTGTCATTCCGCCGGGGACTGGCATCATCCACCAGATGAACATGGAGGCCCTGGCCAAGGTGGTGTGGGAAACCCGCACCGCCGAGGGGCAGCGTTTGCTGCACCCTGACGACATGGTCGCCACCGACAGCCACACGCCGATGATCAACGCCATCGGTGTGCTCGGCTGGGGTGTCGGCGGCCTGGAAGGCCAGGCGGCGATGGTGGGTGAGCCGGTGCCGATCAACTTCCCCCAGGTTATCGGTTTTCGCGTCAGCAACGCCCTGCGTCCTGGAGTGACCGCCACCGACCTGTCGCTGCACGTGGCCGAGATCCTGCGCCAGCGTTCGGTAGTGGGCAAGTTCGTCGAGTTCACAGGCCCGGGTCTATCGAACCTCGGCTGGGCTGCGCGTGGCACGGTATCGAACATGGCGCCCGAGTATGGTGCCACCGTGGTGTTCTTCCCCTTCGACGACCAGACCCTCGATTACCTCAAGCTCAGCGGTCGCTCCGCCGAGCTGTGCCTGCAGGCCACCACCTACCTGCAGGCCCAGGGGCTCTATCGCCACGACGCGCTGCCGGAGCCTGAGTTCGACGAACTGATCGAGCTCGACCTTGCCAGTATCGAGCCCAGCGTCGCAGGCCCCTACCAGCCGCACCAGCGTCAGCCGCTGTCGCGCGCCGGTGAGTCGTTCCGCGAACAGGTGCTGGGCGGTAGCGAGCTGATCGGCAGCCGCTACCTCGCGCCCAGCTTCGGCGAGGCCATCGACCATGGCGCGGTGGTGCTCTCGGCCATCACCAGTTGCACCAACACCGCCAACCCCGCGCAGATGATCCAGGCCGGTCTGCTGGCCCGCCGCGCGCGGCGGTTGGGGCTCAAGCGCAAGCCCTGGGTGAAGACCTCGTTGTCGCCCGGCTCGCAGGTGGTGGCTGATTACCTGAGCGAAGCCGACTTGCTGCAGGACTTCTCCGCGCTGGGCTTCGACCTGGCCGGGTTCGGCTGCATGACCTGCATCGGCAACTCCGGCAAGCTCGAGGCGCATGTCGAGGCCTTTGCCGACCAAGGCCTGAAGGGGGTGGTGGTGCTTTCAGGCAACCGCAACTTCGAAGGCCGGGTAAACCCCAAGGTACCTGCGGGCTACCTGGCGTCGCCTGCACTGTGCGTGGCCTTCGCCATTGCCGGGCGCATCGATATCGACCTGACCCACGAGCCGCTCGGTCAGGATAGCGCCGGTAACCCGGTTCACCTGCACGACCTGATGCCCACTGATGATGAAGTGCAGGCGCTGGTGGCCCAGGTGGTCAAGCCCGAGTTCTTCCAGCAGCGCCTGGCCACGGTGTGGGACGGCACCCATCATTGGCAGGCCCTCTCGGCCGAGGGCAGCGTGCAGTTCCCCTGGGATGCACGCTCGACCTACCTGCGCCGCCCGCAATACCTGGCCGATATCCAGGCCGAACCCAAGGCCAGCCTGGCAATCGAGAGCGCCCGCACGTTGATGGTACTGGGGGACAACGTCACCACCGACCACATCTCCCCAGCCGGCGCCATTCCCGCCAGCAGCCTGGCCGGCCAGTGGCTGCTGGACCGCGGCGAAGACCCACAGGACCTCAATCAGTATTCGACCCGGCGCAGCAACCACGAAGTCATGCTGCGCGGCGCCTTCACCAACAAGTCGGTGAAAAACCGCCTGCTCGGTGATACCCAGCCTGGCGTCGGCGCCTGGGCCTGGAATGCCGACCACAGTCAGTGCCTGCCGCTTTACGAGGCCGCGCAGAGCTATGTCGGCACCCCCATGGTGGTGTTCGCCGGTATCAACTACGGCGCAGGCTCCAGTCGCGATTGGGCGGCCAAGGCCCAGGCGTTGCTCGGCGTGCGGGCTGTGGTGGCGCGCAGCATCGAGCGTATCCACCGCAGCAACCTGATCGGCATGGGTGTGCTGCCTTTGCTGTTCCCGGCAGGGCAGGGCGTCGATGACCTGCAGCTCGACGGCAGCGAGCAGTTCGATTTCATCGGCCTGGACGAACTGAGGGTCGGTGACAACCGCATCCGCCTGCAGGTGCGTCGCGTCGATGGCGGTGTCGATGAGGCCGAACTCATCGCACGGCTCGACTCGCAGCAGGAGATCCGCTATCTCACCAATGGCGGTGTGCTGCCTTACGTGATCCGCAAGGTGGTGCAGCGCACCCGCGGCTGAGGCCCCGGCATCGTTTGCTCATATGAAGGGCGCGGACTTGCCTGGCAGCTCCGCGTCCCTGACCATGGGCAGCCAGCCAGGTGATCCACCTATCCGCAACTGGGAGAACGACCCCCTATGTACGCCTATGTCGGCTCGCGCACGACCCGGGAGCGCAATGCCCGTGGCGATGGCATCACTGTCTACCGCCTCGATCAGGCCAACGGCAGCCTGGAGCAGGTCCAGGTCGTCGGTGATCTGGTCAACCCTTCCTTCCTGGCGCTGAATCGCGCTGGGGATCGGCTCTACACGGTGCATGGCGACCTCGACGAGGTCAGCGCCTTCACTGTCGACAAGGCCACTGGTCGGCTCGCGTTGCTCAACCGTCAGCGCTGCGAGGGCAGAAATCCGGTGCACCTGGCACTGGACCCGAGCGAGCGCTTCCTGGTGGTGTCGAACCACATCACGGGCACGCTTGCCGTGCTCAATGTCGAACAGGACGGGCGCATCGGCCCCCTCAGCCAGTTGCTCACGCTTGAGGGGCCGATCGGCCCGCACCGTATCGAGCAGCCCTTCGCCAAGCCGCACTTCAACCTCTTCGATGCCTCGGGCCAGTTCGTCCTGGTGCCGGACAAGGGGCTGGACCGGATATTCACCTTTCGCTTCGACGACGGCCGCCTGCATCCCGCCGAGCAGCCTTTCGTCACCACTCGCGAAGGCGCCGGCCCACGGCATCTTGCAGTGCACCCCAAGGCGCCGTTCGCCTATGTGGTCAACGAGCTGGACTCGACCGTCACCACCTACCGTTTCGACTCGCACAACGGCGCGTTGCAGCCGCTGCAGATCCTCTCGACGTTGCCCTCGACCTACACCGGCAACAGCCGCGCCGCGGAGATCGAGATCGACCGCAATGGTCGTTTCGTCTATGCCTCCAACCGGGGCTACGACAGCCTTGCGGTGTATGCGGTCGATGCAGCCAGTGGTCTTCTGAGCCTGGTCGAAGTGCAGCCCAGTGCCGGCAAGACTCCTCGCTTTTTCGCCCTTACCCCCAATCAGCGTTTCCTCTTCGCGCTCAACGAAGACAGCGACAGCATCGTGGCTTTCGTCGTCGATCCCGAGCAGGGCAGGCTGCGCCAGACTGGTTTCTCGGTGTCCACCGGCAGCCCGGTGTGCATGGTCTTTTCTGCCTCAGCCCATTCTTGAATCGGTGCTGGCCTTTTCGCGGGCAAGCCCGCTCCCACAGCCAGTAGCTGTAATCATCAATTCCACTCATCGCCCAGCGGAGTTCCAATGACGCTCACTATCCCCCAGGCCGTCCTCGACGAGATTGCCCCTGATGGCGTCCTGCGTGCTGCCATCAACTACGGCAACCCGGTCCTCGCCCAACGCGGCCCTGATGGCGAGCCCCAGGGCGTCTCGGTCGCCCTGGCCAAGCAGTTGGCCGAAGAACTGGGCGTGCGCCTCGAGATGCGCACCTTTGACGCCGCGGGCAAGGTGTTCGCCGCCCTGGAGGAGGGCGCCTGGACCTTGGCCTTCCTCGCCATCGAACCGGTGCGCGAGGCGCAGATCGCCTTCAGCGCGCCCTACGTGCTGATCGAGGGCACCTACCTGGTCAGAAAAGACGCCCCCTTCCAGCACGTCGACGAACTCGACCAATCCGGCCTGCGCCTGGCCGTCGGCGAGGGCGCGGCCTATGACCTCTATCTCAGCCGCACCCTGCAGCATGCCGAACTGTGCCGCGCCGACACCTCCGCAGCTGCCGTCGATCTGTTTGTCGACGAAGGCCTGGACGCCGCCGCAGGTGTGCGCCAGCCTTTGCAGAAGGTCGCCGACACCGATCCGCGCTACCGTGTGCTCGACGGTGCGTTCACCGCGATCCGCCAGGCCATGGCCGTTCCGAGGGGCTGCGACAATTCGGCCGCATTTGTAAGTGACTTTGTCGAGCGTTGCCTGCGTCAAGGCTTTGTTCGGGGGGCTTTGCTGGCCACCGGACAGACCGATGTCAGCGCACCGCGCTGACCGTCCCTGGACTTCACCCACGTCCAATCAATTGAGGTAACAAGCAAGATGGCCAAGGCCGCCGATGTCGTTGTGCAATGCCTGGAAAACGAAGGTGTCGAGTATGTGTTCGGCATTCCCGGCGAGGAGAACCTCGACCTGCTCGAATCCCTGCGCAAGTCGAAGATCAAGCTGGTACTGACCCGCCACGAGCAATCCGCAGGCTTCATGGCTGCCACCTATGGCCGCCTGACCGGCAAGACCGGCGTCAGCCTGTCGACCCTGGGCCCAGGTGCGACCAACCTGGTGACCGCCAGTGCCTACGCGTATCTGGGCGGCATGCCGATGATGATGATTACCGGCCAGAAGCCGATCAAGAAGTCCAAGCAGGGCCGTTTCCAGATCATCGACGTGTGCGGCATGATGGACCCCATCACCAAGTACACCCACCAGTTCGCCTCGGCCGACAACATCCCCGCGCGCATGCGTGAAGCCTTCCGCCTGGCCGAAGAAGAAAAGCCCGGTGCAGTGCACCTGGAACTGCCCGAAGACATCGCCGCCGAGCAGACCGACGCCCTGCCGATCCCGCGCAGCCTGCACCGCCGCCCGCTGGCCGAGCACGTGGCCATCGAAGCCGCTGTGCAGAAGCTGCAGAACGCCCGCAACCCGATCCTGGTGATCGGTGCCGGTGCCAACCGCAAGATGACCGCCAAGGTCCTCAAGCAACTGATCGACAAGACCGGCATCCCGTTCATCACCACGCAGATGGGTAAAGGCGTGGTCGACGAGCGTCACCCACGCTTCCTGGGCAACGCTGCGCTGTCGTCCGGTGATTTCGTGCACCGCGCCGTAGAGGCGGCCGACCTGATCATCAACATCGGCCACGACGTGATCGAGAAGCCACCGTTCTTCATGGTCCGTGGCGGCACCGAAGTCATTCACATCAGCTTCCGCTCTGCCGAAGTCGATGCCGTGTACTTCCCGCAGGTCGAAGTGATCGGCGACATCGCCAACGCCGTGTGGCAGATCAGTGAAGCGCTGACCGACACCTCGCACTGGGACTTCACCCGCCTGATGGCGATCCGTGAAGCCAACGAGGCGCAGATCGCCGAAGGTGCCGATGACGACCGCTTCCCGGTCTACCCGCAGCGCCTGGTTGCCGACATCCGTCGTGTACTGCCATCCGAAGGCATCGTTGCCCTGGACAACGGCATCTACAAGATCTGGTTCGCCCGCAACTACAAGGCGCACAAGCCCAACACCGTACTGCTGGACAACGCCCTGGCGACCATGGGCGCCGGCCTGCCGTCGGCCATGGCTTCGCACCTGGTGTACCCGGACCGCCCGGTGATCTCGGTGTGCGGCGACGGCGGCTTCATGATGAACAGCCAGGAGCTGGAGACCGCAGTGCGCTTGGGCATGCACATCACCGTGGTGATCCTGCGTGACGACGGCTACGGCATGATCCGCTGGAAGCAGGCCAACATGGGCTTCACCGACTTCGGCCTGGACTACGGTAACCCGGACTTCGTCAAGTATGCCGAAGCCTACGGCGCCAATGGCCACCGCGTGGAAAGCGCCGAAGGCCTGCTGCCGCTGCTCGAGCACTGCATCAAGACCCCAGGCGTGCATGTGATCGACTGCCCGGTCGACTACAGCGAGAACGACCGCATCCTCAACAGCGAGCTGCGTGAGCGCGCGCTGGCGGTGTAAGGCCTGAGGTGCCTTCGCGGGCAAGTCGGCTTCCCGGCAGGTTTTGGGAGCGGGCTTGCCCGCGATTGCATTGTGGCGGACAACAAACGCTTCACCTTATTTTTCCCTGTGCTAGGGTGCACGCACTTCCGCTTTCCAGGACACCTGCACCATGCTCCCGCCGCTCAGCGAAAAAGAACTCGACCGCCTCGAAGACCTCCTGATCACCTACGGCAACGACTACTCGGTACTCAACCTCGCCGAGCTCAACGGTTTCTTCACTGCGCTGGCCAGCTCGCCTGTCAGGGTCAACCCCGAGCAATGGCTGCCAGCCGCAGCCGGCGGCAAGGTGCCCAAGTTCAAGAAGCCCGCCCACGAGGAAGCCTACACTGCGCTGATGCTGCGCTACGCCGACCAGGTCGCCGAGCAGTTGGCCGAGAACCTCGACGGCTTCGAGCCGTTGTTCGAGGAAAGCGAGGGCGAGGAAGGGCCAGCGATCATTCTCGAAGAGTGGTGTTTCGGCTACATGCGCGGCACCCAGGTTGCCGAGTGGAGCGAGTTGCCAGCGCAGCAGGACGCCCTGCTCAAGGCCATTTCCCTGCATGGCCTGGAAGACAATTTCGAGCTGCTCGATGCGATGAGCTTCGACGAACATCAGGCCTGCGTGCCAGGCGTGATCGAGGCGGTCCGCGGTCTGTATCGCTATCAGAAGCTGATACGCAACTGATCACTGGCGCTTCATAGCGAAGTCGGCACTCAGAGCAACCGGTGGCAATCGACCTACCACCGGTGCCATGTACTGCGGTGGCTTCTTCGCGGGCAAGCCCGCTCCCACAGGGTTTGTGAGCAATGCACCGCTTGTATTATTCCGATCAGCGAAATTATGGATTGCTGGCCACACGGATTCTGTTGAACGGCGAACAGGTGCAGGATTCCCTCCAGCAGCGCCACTCTTGGATACCGGCGCTCAGACCTCAACCCTTTGAACCGGAGTCCAGACCATGTCCAACCCTATCAAGCTCTATCACTTCCCCAAGTCCGGCCACGCTCATCGTGCCCGGCTGATGCTGTCGCTGCTCAAGCTGGAGCCGGAAGTCATCTTCGTCGACCTGGCCAAGGGCGAGCAGAAAAAGCCTGAGTTCCTGGCCCTCAACCCGTTCGGGCAAGTGCCTGTGATCGACGACAACGGCACCATCATCGGCGACTCCAACGCCATCCTCGTCTACCTGGCCAAGACCTATGGCCAAGGCCGCTGGCTGCCCCAGGATGCCGCCGGCGAAGCCCGTGTACAACGCTGGCTCTCCATTGCCGCCGGCCCCCTCGCCTTCGGACCGGCCGCTGCCCGACTGATCACCGTGTTCGGTGCAGGCTTCAATGCCGACGAAGTCATCGGTCGTGCCCACAATCTGCTCAAGGTGATGGAGGCTGAGCTGGGCAAGGCGCCGTTCCTCACCGGCAGCGAGCCGAGCATCGCCGACGTCGCCAACTACTCCTATATCGCCCACGCGCCGGAAGGCAACGTGTCGCTGGATGCCTACCCGAATGTGCGAGCGTGGCTGGCGCGGATCGAGGCGCTGGATGATTTCGTGGCGATGCCGCGCACGGCGGTAGGGCTGCAGACTGAGGCGGGTCCTCGCGACAGGAGATGAGTGATGAACGTCGTCGAACCGCTCGAGCAGTCTGCCGCGTGGCCTGGGGACAGGTGCCCTGATATCGACATGCTCGATGTCCCGGCGCTGCCCTGTGCCGCGGAGTGTGAGGCCAGTTACCTGCTGCCGCAGGTCATCACTCATCCCGACCTACTCATTCGCCCCGGCTGCTGAAATAATCGCACATCGTTTCCAGGCAGAAGGGCAGGGCATGGACCACATCCACCTGATGAAGGTATTCGTCGCCGTCGGCGAGCTGGAAAGCTTCGCTGGCGCGGCACGCCGGCTGGACATGTCGCCCGCTGCGGTGACCCGCGCGGTCAGCGCCCTCGAAGAACGCCTGGGGGTCAAGCTGCTGCTGCGCACCACCCGCAGCGTGCGCCTGACGGAGGCCGGCGGCCGTTACCTGGAAGACTGCCGCAGCATCCTCGCCAGCATCGCCGAGGCCAACGAGGCGGCTGCCGGGGTCAATGCCACGCCCAAGGGCGAACTGGCCGTGACCGCGCCGATCCTGTTCGGCAAGAAGTTCGTCATGCCCAGCATCGTGCGTTACCTGCAGCAGTACCCTGAGGTGGACGTGTCGGCGTACTTCCTCGATCGGGTGGTGAACATGGTCGAGGAGGGCATGGATGTGGCGGTGCGCATCGGCCAGTTGCCCGACTCCGGGCTCAAGGCCCTGCGTGTCGGCAAGGTCAGGCGCATGCTCTGCGCATCGCCCGATTACCTCGCCAGGCACGGCGTACCGGCGCACCCCTCCGAACTGCACGAGCATGTGGTGATCGCCACCACCAACCTGTCGCCACGTGCGGGCTGGCGTTTTGGCCTGACCGACGAGCCGACCATGGTGCGCATGAAGCCCCGCCTCACCGTGACCAGCAACGACGGTGCCATTGCCGCCGCATGTGCCGGCCTGGGTATCGCCCGGCTGCTGTCCTACCAGGTGGTCGAGGAGATCGCCAGCGGTCGCCTGCAGGTGGTGCTCGCCGAATTCGAAGAGGCGCCCTGGCCCATCCATATCCTGCACCGCGAGAGCAAGTACGGCTCGGCCAAGGTGCGCGCGTTTATCGACATGCTGGCCGCCGACGTGCGCGCCAAGGGCCTGGATTGACTGGCCGTCAGCCCGGCAGATAACGCAAGCGCAACCCCAGGCTGGCCTGCTCGCCCTGCTGCAGCAAGCGCAGCCCCGGACGCCCGGGCAGGTGATGGGCGTTGATCGGGTGGCTGACCGGCTCGAAGCAGAAGAAGTCGCGATCTTGCGGACAGAACAACAGAAAGTGTTCGGTGCCGGTGGCCTGGCATTCCAGGCGATAGCCCGCGTCGGGCTGTTCGATGGTGCAGTTGCCTGTCCAGCCTGCGAAGGCGTGGTCGACCGGTGTCAGGGGCAAGTGGCGGGCGCTGTCGAAGCGCCAGGCCTCGGGAATGGGCGCCAGCCGTGATGGCAGCTCACCGCTCTCGCCAAGCCACACCTGGCGGGCGGATGCCTGCAGGCGGGTGTTGGCAGACCTTGGAAAATACGGGTGCAGACCCAGCCCGTGCCAGGTCGCCTGGGCGGCAAGGTGGGTGACGTGCAGCTCCAGGTCAAGACGCCCCTCGTGCAGGTGCACATCCAGCATGGCCTGGTAGGCGAAGGGCTGCTGGCTGTCGAGGATCAGCCGGGCCCGCCGCTGGCTGTGGTGCTCCACACGCCACGGCTGCTGCCAGGCGCTACCGTGGATCGGGTAGGGATCGTGATCGGTGTTCGCGGCCAGGGCCTGCCAGCCGTCCGGGCGGGCAAAGCCGCCAGCGGCGATGCGATTGGACCAGGGCACCAGCGGATAGCAGGCCAGGCGCCGGGGTGAGCCGCTGGCGCGTGCTGCAGCGTCACTGTGGCGCAACAACGCCTGGCCGGTGGCCTTGACCTGCCAGTTGACCAGGCTGGCGCCCAGCGCGGGGGCCAGGGTGAGACGGGTCAGTCGGTCCTGCAGGTGCAGTTCGGTCATTGCGCTGTTCTCCGGCAGGGCCGTGATCATTTCACCGCGGGCTGGCGGCGGTACGTCAGCAGCACGATGCCACTGACCACCACCGCCCCGCCGAGCAGTTGCAGGCCGCTCAACTGTTGGTCGAGCAGGGCCCATCCCAGCAGCAGGGTGGCGATCGGTTCGATGTTCATCACTGGCGCGTTCTGTGCCATGTTCAGCCGCGGCACGCAGACGAACAGCAAGGTGAATGCCACCCCGTACAGCACCACCAGGCTGGCCAGGGCCATCCATCCCCCTGCGCTGCCCGGCAACGACAGGCCCGCCGGCACCCAACCACCAGCGCCTGCCACCAGCATGCTGGTGAACACGATCAGCAAGGTCAGCAGGCTGCGGATCGGGCCATGCACAGCGGCCAGCTTGTTGTCGGTGATCCACAGCGCACAGGCGAACACGCAGGCGGCACAGAAGGCCAGGCTGACCCCGAGGGTCCAGTGCGGATTGCTCGTGCCACTGTCGGCCAGGCGTCCCGGCACATCCAGGGCCAGCACCAGGCCGCAGAGGATCAGGGCCATGAACAGCACCGTGCGCCCGGTTGGGCGTACGCCGTTGAGCGCCCAGTTGAGCAGCGCCAGCAGGATCGGGAAGGTGTTGCCCACCAGCAGTGCCAACGCCACCGGGATGCGTGCCACTGCCGAGTACAGGCACAGGCTCTGGGTGGCGATCAGCAGCCCCAGCAGCAGTTGCCAGCGCCGGGTGCCGCTGGGCAGCCCCAGGGCCTGGCGTTGCCAGAGCACCAGGCTGGCCAGGGCCAGGAAGGTAATGCCCGAGCGGCAGAGAATCGCCAGCAGCACGCCGGTGCCGTCATCGAAGGCGATGCGCGCGGCGATGTGGTTGCCGGCGAACGAGCAGGCCAGCAGCGCCAGGAGGGCGATGGCCAGCTTGCGCGGGAAGAGGGAAGGTGAGGCGGGAACAGCCATGTGCAGGGTCCATTTGCAAAAGAGGTCGACAGTGGGGGCTTGCCGGGGCGGGGGCCTACGCCAAGAACACCGCGCGGCATGGCACCGGCTCTGCCGGTGATCGCGGGACAAGTCGGGGCGCCGAACCGCCGCTCCCACAGGGGATTAGGCTGGCCTTTAGGACTTGAACAAGACAGGTGCTCCCACCGGGAGAGAGCAGGCTGTCCGCGAACTTACAGAACCACGCTTGGCAGCCACAGCGAGATGGCCGGGATGTAGGTCACCGCCATCAGTACCATGAACAGCGCCAGGTAGAACGGCAGCAGCGCCTTGACCGTCGCCTCGATACTGACCTTGCCGATCGCCGAGCCGACGAACAGCACCGCACCCACCGGCGGCGTGATCAGCCCGATGCCGAGGTTGACCAGCATGATCATGCCGAAGTGCACAGGGTCCACGCCGATGCCAGTGATCACCGGCAGCAGGATCGGGGTGAGGATCAGGATCAGCGGCGCCATGTCCATCACCGTGCCCAGCAGCAGGAGCATGAAGTTGATGCACATCAGGATCACGTAGCGGTTGTCCGACAGGGTCAGGAACGCGGTGGTGATCTTCGACGGGATCTGCATCAGCGTCATCACGTAGCCGAAGCTGGCTGCGAAGCCGATCAGGATCATCACGATGGAGATGGTCCGCACCGTGCGATGCATCAGCTTGGGCAGGTCGCGCCACTTGTAGTCGCGGTAGATGAACATGGTCACGAAGAACGACCACACCACCGCCACGGCCGCCGACTCGGTGGCGGTGAACACGCCCGAGAGAATGCCGCCGAGGATGATCACCATGGCCATCAGGCCCCAAAGCGCTTCACCGGCGATCTTCAGCGCCTGGCGCATCGGGATCACTTCGCCCTTGGGGTAGTTGCGCTTCTTGGCGAACAACAGGCACAGGCCCATCATCACCGCACTGAGCAGCAGCCCCGGCATCACCCCGGCCATGAACAGCGAGGCGATCGATACCGTGCCGCCGGCGGCCAGCGAATAGAGCACCGAGTTGTGGCTCGGCGGGGTGAGCAGCGCCTGCACCGAGCCGCTGACGGTCACCGCCGTGGAGAATTCGCGCGGATAACCCTTGCGCTCCATCTCCGGGATCAGCACCGAACCGACTGACGCCGTGTCGGCCACCGAGGAGCCGGAAATCGCGCCGAAGAAGGTCGAGGCCATGATATTGACCAGCGACAGCCCGCCACGCACGAAGCCCACCAGCACCCCGGCGAAAGCCACCAGGCGCCGCGACATGCCGCCCTCGGCCATGATCGCACCGGCCAGCACGAAGAATGGAATGGCCAGCAGCGAAAACTTGTTAACCCCGCTTGCCACCTGGATCATCATTGCCTGCAGCGGAATGTCGATCCACCAGGCACCGATCAGTGCAGAGAGCCCCAGGGCATAAGCCACCGGCATGCCCAGCAGGATGAGCGCGATGAAACTGCCCAACAGAATGAACGCATCCATTTATGCCGCTCCTTCGCTTTCTTCCACCAGGTCGAAGCGCACCACCTTGCGGTTGCTCTGATCGCCCAGCACGAGTTTTTCCAGCACGAAGATCAAGGTCAGCACGCCGCCCACCGGGATCGGCGCATAGGTCATGCCCACCCGCACGCCCGGCAGCGAGGCGAGAAACTGGTTCCACGTCGTGATGCACAGTTTGGTGCCGTACCAGGTCATGAACAGGCACACCACGATCATCAGCACCTGCACCAGCACGCCAACCAGCTGGCGCAGTGGTGCGGGCATGCGGTCGGTGAGCATCGCCACCGCCATGTGCGCGCCGGCGCGATAGCTGGCGGCGGCGCCGACGAAGGTGAACACCACCATCAGCAGGATCGCCACCGGCTCCGGCCAACTGGAGCCGGTGCCGAGCACGTAACGGGCGAAGATGCCCCAGGGAATGATCAGCGACATGGCCAGGATCGACAGGCCAGCGATCCAGATGCAGCTGCTGTAGAGCCTGTCGTTCAGGCGCAGGATAAACGTTTTCATGGGCATCACCAGGAGGCGGCACGGCGGGCGCCGTGCTGCCGGAGTCGTCTGGAAGGAGTGGCTTACTCGACCGCGTCGATGCGTTTCATCAGGTCGGCGTACTGCGCACCGTATTTTTCGCGTACCGGGGCAGTGGCGTCATAGAACGGCTTGGTGTCCACGGCGATGAACTCGACACCCGCGGCCTTGAGCTTTTCTTCGCTGGCGGCGGACTTGGCATCCCACAGTTCGCGCTCTTCCATCTGCGCTTCACGCGCGACTTTCTTCACCAGTGCCTGCTGGTCCGGGGTGAGCTTGTTCCAGGTGGTCTTGGACATCACCACCGGCTCCGGCAGGATCAGGTGGTTGGTCAGGGTGAAGTACTTGGCGCTCTGGTAGTGGTTGTGCTCGAGCAGGGTCGGCGGGTTGTTTTCGGCGCCGTCGATCACCCCGGTCTGCAGGGCGCTGAAGATCTCGCCGGTGTCCATGGCGATGCCGTTGCCGCCCATGGCGTTGATCATGTCGATGAACAGCGGGTTGCCCTGTACGCGGATCTTCATGCCCTTGAGGTCATCGATGCTGCGCACCGGCTTCTTGGTGTAGATGCTGCGCGAGCCGCCATCCATCCAGGCCAGTGCCACCAGGTTGAATTCGGAGTTGGTGATCTTGTCGAGGATCTCCTGGCCGATCTCGCCATCGATGATCTTGCGCATGTGCGCCTGGTCGCGGAACACGAACGGCATGTTGAACACGTTCACATCCGGCACCACCGGGCCGACGATCCCCAGGCTCACGCGGGTCATCTGCACCGCGCCGATCTGCGACTGTTCGATGACTTCCTTTTCCGAGCCGAGCACACCGCCGGCGAACATCTTGAAGGTGATCTCGCCATTGCTGGCCTGTTCGAGTTTCTTGCCCATGTTCTGCTCGGCGACCACGGTCGGGTAGCCGGCTGGGTGGATCTCGGCGAACTTGATGTCCAGTGCGCTGGCGGCACTGGACAGACCGAGGGCCAAGGGGAGGGCGGCAAGAAGCAACGTGCGTTTGAAGGTCATGATGAAACTCCGTGGTTTTTATTATCTGGTTTCGGTCGTGCAGGTGTGGGTGGGCTGGGCGGTCAGCCTTGCCAGGGTGTTTCCTCCAGGCCCTTGACGCCGGGGTTCAGGGCGAACACGCCGCCGGCCAGCGGCTGGTCGGCGAGGTCGATGCCGCCGGGGCGGATCGAGGTGACGTACAGGGTGTCGAGTCGGGGGCCACCGAAGGCGCACATCGCCGGCTTCTTCACCGGTACGTGCAGCGAGCGGTCCAGGCGGCCATCGGGGGTAAAGCGATGGATCACACCCTCGTCGTTGCCGCAGATCCAGTAGCAGCCGTCCTGGTCGACGGCCGCGCCATCGGGGCGGCCTGGATGCTCGCGCATGTCGACGAACAGCTGCCGGTTATGGGGCGTGCCGCTGTCGGTGTCGTAGTCGAACGACCAGATCTTCTGCACCGTCGGGTGCGAGTCGGACAGGTACATGCGCCTGCCGTCCGGGCTGAAGGCCAGGCCGTTGGGCACGATCATGCCGTCGAGCTGGCAATGCAGGTGGTCCTTGCCATCGAGGCGGTAGAGTGCGCCGACCTGGGCGCCTTGCTGCATGTCCATCAGCATGGTGCCGGCCCAGAAACGGCCCTGGCGGTCACAGCGCCCGTCGTTGAAGCGCATGCCCTCGCGGGCATGCTCGACGCTGGCCAGGAGCGTGCCGAGCAGGCGCCCGTCCGCGGTCGGTTCAAGGGTGAACAGGCCGGTCTCCATCGCCCCGACCCAGCCCTGTGCGCCACGGGCGATGCAGGCCAGCATTTCATCGCCCTGCCAGACGTCGTGCTTGCCATCGGCCAGGCGCCAGCGCTGCAGTTGGCGGGCGGGAATATCGACCCAGTACAGGGCCTGCTCGCCGGCATGCCATACCGGGCTCTCCCCGGTGGCGTTGCGGGCATCGACGATCAATTCACATTGCATGGTGCTGCTCCTTGCACGCAGTGGCTGTCAGTCGAAGGGGCCGGCAGCGACGAAGGCGCCGCCCTGATAGACCATGCTTGGGTCGTTGGCGGGGAGCGCGGGCCTTGATTCGACGTCGGCGCGGAACACCTCCGAGCTGTCCTTGGGCTGGTAGCCCAGGTGCTCGGCGTGGCGGTTGTCCCACCAGACGGTGCGGTTGTCGGAGGCGCCATAGACCACGGTGTGGCCGACGTCGGGGGTGCGCAGGCTGCGTTCGATGAGTTGCAGCAGGTCGTCGTAGCTCAGCCAGGTGCAAAGCATTCGCGGGTTCTGCGGTTGCGGGAAGGACGAGCCGATACGGATGCTGACGGTCTCGATGCCGTAGCGGTCGAAGTAGAAGCTGGCCAGGTCCTCGCCGTAGCTCTTGGACAAGCCGTAATAGCCATCGGGGCGGCGAGGGGAGTGGGCATCGAGCCGCTCGTCCTGGCGATAGAAGCCGATCACATGGTTGGAACTGGCGAAGACGACGCGTTTTACCCCATGCTTGCGCGCCGCTTCGTAGATGTGGAACACCCCGCAGATATTGGGGCCGAGGATATCCTCGAAACTGTGCTCGGTGGACACCCCGCCAAAATGCAGGATGGCATCGACGCCTTCGACCAGCGCGTGTACCGCAGCCTTGTCGGCCAGGTCGCAGGTGATCACTTCTTCATGCGGACCTGCAGCAGGTGCCATCGGGGCGATATCGGAAAGGCGCAGGACTTCGGCGCTGCCTTTGAGGCGTTCGCGAAGCACCTGGCCCAGGCCGCCTGCCGCTCCGGTGAGCAGCAGGCGTTTGAAGGGAGTAGTGGTCATGGCCAGCTCTTGTCGTTGATTGTTGTAGGTTGTCGTACGACATGGGTCGATTATCGACAGCGAGTTCGCGGCTTGTCAATGCATTGATGGCATCGGATTACAGGATCGACAGCGGATAGTTGAAGATCAGCCGGTTCTCGTCGAACTCGTTGTTGCTGAAGCTGCGGCGGATGTTGGAGTTGCGCCACTTCACGCTCAGATCCTTGAACGGGCCGCTCTGGATCACGTAGGCCAGTTCCGATTCACGCACCCACTCCTTGCCATCGCTCACCGCGCCGCTGTGCACATCGCGGCCGCTGATGTAGCGGTTCATCATGCTCAGGCCGGGGATGCCGACGGTGACGAAGTTGAAGTCGTGGCGCACTTGCCAGGAGCGTTCGTTGGCGTTGTCGAAGCTGGCGTTGTAGCTGTCGTTGGCCAGAGTGCCGCCGCTGGTGCCGTTGACCCGCATCCAGGTATCGCCGCTGACCTTTTGCAGGCCGACCCAGAAGGTATGGCCGGCATAGCGCGCCGAGAACATGCCCGAGTAGGTCTTGTTGTCCAGCTTGCCGGCACGTTCGGCGCCGTCGTCTTCGCCCTGGAAGTAGCCGAGGTTGGCGCCCAGGGTCCAGTCGCCCAGTGGCTGGCTGTGGCTCAGTTGCAGGTACTGCTGCTGGTAGACATCCTTGAGCTGGGCATTCCACAGCCCGACCAGGGTGCGCTTGTCGTTGAAGCTGTATTCGCCGCCGACGAAGTTAAAGCGATCGGACATCCCACGGCCGAAACTCATGTCGTCCATGCTCGCGTCGTTACGCGGGCTGTTGCCGCGGAACTGCCCGCCATAGAGGGTCAGCCCGGCGATCTCGCTGGATGTCACCTGGCCGCCACGGAAGGTCTGCGGCAGCGAGCGGCCATCGTCGGAGCGCAGGATCGGCAGGACCGGCATCCACTCGCCGACCTTAAGTTCGGTCTTGGAGATGCGCGCTTTACCTGCCACGGCCAGGCGACCGAAATCGTCCGCCGGGCGTCCATCGTCATGGCGTGGCAGCAGGGCCGTGCCATAAGTGCCGCCACCGCCGTCGAGCTTGACCGACCACAACCCCAGCACATCCACACCGAAGCCGATCGGTCCCTCGGTGAATCCGGAACGGGCGTCGAGGATGAAGCTTTGTGTCCACTCCTCGGCCTTGCTTTGCGGGTTGCTCGGGTCGACGAAGTTGCGGTTGATGTAGAAGTTGCGCAGGTTCAGGGTCGCCTTGGAGTCTTCGATGAAGCCGGCGGCCAGTGCAGCGTCGGGCAGTGCCCCCAGGGCGGTGGCGCCGAACAGGGCGAAGGGCAGGGTCTGGCGGATTTTCATTATTGTTGTGCTCCCAGCAGTGAGGCAGCCGCCTGCCAGGCACGCGCGAGCGGCCGATTGCAGGGGCGGTGGGGTGAATGGCCCGTCGTGGACCAAGGTGAAACGCGCGAATCGGGCGCTCAGGTGCCCGTTGCTGCCAGCGATTCGCCGCAGCGGCGAATGTTGGAAAGAGGAGAGTGCGAGTAGCGTGGGTAGGATGTCGACATGATGGGCTTCACGAGTTGTTGTTTTTGTTGTGTGTTGTCGTACAACTTTGGCGATTATTAACAACCGCTGAAAACGCTGTCAACGCTTTTGAACAGGGTTTTGCTTCCATATTTATCGGAGGTTTTCCAGTGTTGAGGCTACAGTCGCTCTAGCTCGCCAGTTGCGAAGACATCCTATGACTTGCGAGGTGGCTGGCGCTCGTAACGCGGCCATCCCGACACAGGCTGCGCAGCTTCAAAGGCTGGCAAGGTCGCTGCGATACGGGCCGGTTCAGCCTTGCTTGTCGAGCCAGGCGATCTGTACGCCATCGACTTCGGCGGTGCGGTAGTTGACCTGCGCGGCCATGGTAGGTCGGTCAGGCCAAGGCCCAGGGCGTGTGTGCAGAATGCGATACGGTTCATGGTGGTGCTCCAGGGAGCAAGTGATGGGCGGACTTTAGCCAGCACCTTCAGGCGGGAGAACCGGGCAGGGCGGAACAGACCCTAGGCTCTGTATGAAAAGTCTTGAGACGAAGGTCAGGCAAGGCGAAAACAGCCGAGGAACGGCCGGGGTCGCGCTCGACTTTACGAGTTGTAAATGAGCATTCCGAGGCTGTTTTCAACGCAGCATCATCGAGTATCAAGGCTTTTCGTACAGAGCCTA
>NZ_JBNFMU010000040.1:0-9386 GCF_049942315.1 Pseudomonas wayambapalatensis | reverse complement strand
CCCCCCCCCGCTCCTACAGGGTTAGGTGATAGTTAGCCCGGATCGCGGAAGTCGGGATGGAAGTCGGCCGGCACCGCCACGCTGACGCTGTCACGGGTGGCGATATCGATGCCTTCGCTGGCCACTTCGGCCAGGAAGTCGATCTGCTCCGGGGTGATCACGTAGGGCGGCAGGAAATACACCACGCTGCCCAGCGGACGCAACAGCGCGCCGCGCGCAAGGGCATGCTCGAAGACCTTCAGGCCGCGGCGTTCCTGCCATGGGTAGGCGACCTTGCCGGCCTTGCCCTTGACCATCTCGATGGCCAGGGCCATGCCGGTCTGGCGCACTTCGGCCACGTTCGGGTGATCGACCAGGTGCGCGGTGGCGCTGGCCATGCGCGCCGACAGCGCTTTGTTGGCGTCGATCACCTGGTCCTGCTCGAAGATGTCCAGGGTCGCCAGCGCCGCGGCGCAGGCCAGCGGGTTGCCGGTATAGCTGTGCGAATGGAGGAAGGCGCGCAGGGTCGGGTAGTCGTCGTAGAAGGCCTGGTACACGTCATCGGTGGTCAGGCAGGCGGCGAGCGGCAGGTAGCCACCGGTCAGGGCCTTTGACAGGCAGAGGAAGTCGGGGCGGATACCGGCCTGCTCGCAGGCGAACATCGTGCCGGTGCGGCCGAAGCCGACGGCGATTTCGTCATGGATCAGGTGCACGCCGTACCGGTCGCAGGCTTCACGCAGCAGCTTGAGATAGACCGGGTGATACATGCGCATGCCGCCAGCGCCCTGGATCAGCGGCTCGACGATGACTGCGGCGATCGTGGCGTGGTGTTCGGCCAGGGTCTGCTCCATGGCTGCGAACATGTTGCGCGAGTGCTCCTCCCAACCCATGCCTTCGGGGCGCAGGTAGCAATCGGGGCTGGGCACCTTGATGGTGTCGAGCAGCAGGGCCTTGTAGGTTTCGGTGAACAGCGGCACATCGCCGACCGACATCGCGGCGATGGTTTCGCCGTGGTAGCTGTTGGTCAGGGTGACGAAGCGCTTCTTGGCGCCTTGGCCCTTGTTCTGCCAGTAGTGGAAGCTCATCTTCAGCGCCACTTCGATGCATGACGAGCCGTTGTCGGCGTAGAACACCCGGTCCAGCCCGGCCGGGGTCATGGCCACCAGGCGCTCGGACAGCTCGATCACCGGCTGATGGCTGAAGCCTGCAAGGATCACGTGTTCGAGCTGGTCGACCTGGTCCTTGATGCGCTGGTTGATGCGCGGGTTGGCATGGCCGAAGACGTTGACCCACCAGGAGCTGACGGCGTCCAGATAGCGCTTGCCCTCGAAGTCCTCGAGCCAGACGCCCTCGCCACGGCGGATCGGGATCAGCGGCAGGCTCTCGTGGTCTTTCATCTGGGTGCAGGGGTGCCAGAGGACCTTGAGGTCGCGCTGCATCCACTGTTGATTCAGGCCCATGGGGCAGATCTCCTGGCTGGGGTGGCGTGTAGGACGGTGTAAGCCTAAGCAAAGGCACCCACAGGAACAACCTTGGGTTTTGTGCTGGCTTCTGCAGGAGCGGGCTTGTCGGGGCGCCGAACCGCCGCGAAGGAGCCACCACAGAAACCTGAACCATTCGAAGCACTTGATAGCGCTGTGCTGGCAGGCTCCCAGGACCTGACGTATTCTTAACGCATCTCTCCCGGGGAAATCCTCCCCGCTTACATTTCGCTTCTGATCCGGAGTTCGCCGACATGGCTGCTGCTTGGGTGCGCCTGTGCGCGTTGGTATTGATTGGTGCATCCAGCGCGGGTGCGCTGGCAAAGGACAAGACCCCCACGGCGATTGTCGTCGGCGGTGGCCTGGCAGGTCTGACGGCGGCCTACGAGCTGCAGGCCAAGGGCTGGCAGGTGACCCTGCTCGAAGCCAAGAGCGGCATGGGTGGCCGTTCGGGGCTGGCGACCAGCGAGTGGATCGGCAACAACAAGGCGCAGCCGGTACTCAATCAGTACCTGGACCGCTTCAAGCTGGAAACCTTGCCTGCGCCCGAGTTCGTGCGTACCCCAGGCTACTTGATCGACGGTGAGTACTTCAGCGCGGCCGACCTCGCCACCAAGCAGCCCGCGACCGCCGAGGCGATCAAGCGCTACGAGAAGACCCTCGATGACCTGGCCCGTTCGATCGATGATCCGCTGAACCCGGCGGCCAACAGCACGCTGTTCGCCCTCGATCAGATCAACGTCTCCACCTGGCTGGACAAGCTGCAACTGCCGGCGACCGCCCGTCAGTTGATCAACCAGCAGATTCGTACCCGCTATGACGAACCCTCGCGCCTGTCGTTGCTCTACTTCGCCCAGCAGAGCCGGGTCTATCGTGGAGTCGGCGATCGCGACCTGCGCGCGGCACGCCTGCCCGGCGGCAGCCCGGTGCTGGCCCAGGCCTTCGTCAAGCAGCTCAAGACCATCAAGACCAGTTCGCCGGTCACCTCCATCGTCCAGGACAAGGACGGCGTCACCGTCAAGGTGGGGGCTGTGGGCTATCAGGCTGACTATCTGGTCCTGGCCGTGCCGCTGCGCGCGCTGGCTAAGATCCAGATGACGCCGGGGCTGGACAATCAGCACCTGGCGGCGCTCAAGGGCACCAACTACGGCTGGCGCGACCAGTTGCTGCTCAAGTTCAAGAACCCGGTGTGGGAGAGCCGCTCGCGCATGTCGGGCGAGATCTTCAGTAACGCAGGCCTGGGCATGCTGTGGATCGAACCGGCGCTCAAGGGTGGTGCCAACGTGGTGATCAACCTGTCCGGCGACAACGCCCGCCTGCTGCAAGCCTTCGGTGACAAGCAGATGGTCGACCAGGTGCTGATTCGCCTGCATGCCTTCTACCCCCAGGCCCGTGGTGCCTTTACCGGTTATGAGGTCAAGCGCTACAGCACCGATGCCGGCACCGGTGGCGCCTACCTGGCCTACGGACCGGGGCAGATCAGCAAGTACTGGCGCCTGTGGGAGCGTCCGGTGCAACGTGTCGCCTTTGCTGGCGAGCACACCGATGCACTTTACCCGGGCACCCTGGAAGGCGCGCTGCGCAGTGGCCAGCGTGCCGCGGGCCAGGTCGAGGACCTGGCCGCTGGCAAATCCTTCGATCCAGTGGTCAAGGCGGCGCCGGTCGCTGCAGCTGCTGCGGGCGCTGCGGCGGTTGGCGCGGCAGCCGGCAAGGACAAGCCTGGCTTCTTCTCCCGCCTGTTCGGTGGCGACGATAAACCGGTGGCCAAGGCCGAGCCGGTGGCCAAGGTGGATGAACCGACACCTGCGCCGCCAGCTCCGGCACCGGCAGCCGCACCTGCGGCGCCTGTGGCCAAGGAGGAGCCCGTCAAGGCTGCCCCGGCCAAGGCCGCACCTGCCAAGCACGTACCCGCGCACAAGCCGCCTGCCAAGCAGGCCAGCAAGCCGGAGCCGGTGAAGAAGGCGGCCGCAAAGGCCGAGCCCGTCAAGAAGAAACCCTCGGCCGACACTCAGGCCAAGGCGAACTGATTGACCATGGCGGGCACCTCGTGGCGTTGCTGCGAAGTGCCCGCGATAGTTCCTACTCTGACAAGTCCCCCGCGCCCGCTTATTGTTAATGTTGACTTAATTGGATGAATTCAAAATAAACTATCGGTTTATTCGATAATAAAAAGCGGACTTTTCCGCTTTAATTCGATATTTATCGCGTTATCTTGTGCACAGCTTTCACGGGGAATACGCCAACATGCAACTGCGCAATTCTGCTTCTCGCTATGGTGCGGTCAGCATCTTCCTGCACTGGGGCGTGGCCCTTGTCGTATTCGGGTTGTTCGGTCTGGGTCTGTGGATGGTCGGTCTCGACTATTACGATCCTTGGCGCAAAGCCGGGCCCGACCTGCACAAGAGCATCGGTCTGGTATTGCTGGCAGTCATGCTGCTGCGCGTACTCTGGCGTTTGATCAGCCCACCTCCACCGGCTCCGGCCAACCACGGGTCACTCACCCGCGTGGCCGCCAAGCTGGGGCACCTGGCGCTGTATCTGGGGTTGTTTGCGGTGATGGCCGCCGGCTACCTGATCTCCACTGCCGACGGTGTCGGCATTCCGGTCTTCGGTCTGTTCGAGGTGCCGGCGCTGGTCAGCAACCTGCCCGATCAGGCGGACACTGCCGGTGTGATTCACCTGTACCTGGCCTGGGGGTTGGTGATCTTCGCCATCCTGCATGCCCTGGCAGCCTTGAAGCACCATTTCATTGACCGTGACGCGACCCTGACTCGTATGCTGGGCCGCAAAGCTTGACTCTCAACCTCAATTGCAAAGGAAGGAAGTAAGGATGTTGAAAAAGACTTTTGCCGCCCTGGCGCTCGGTACCGCTCTGATTGGCGCTGGTCAGGCCATGGCCGCTGACTACAAGATCGACAAGGAAGGCCAGCACGCTTTCGTCGACTGGAAGATCAGCCACCTGGGCTACAGCTTCATCCACGGCACATTCAAGGACTTCGACGGTTCGTTCTCCTGGGACAGCGCCAAGCCTGAAGCCAGCAAGATCAGCGTCGACCTGAAGACTGCCAGCCTGTGGTCCAACCATGCCGAGCGTGACAAGCACATCGCCAGTGCCGATTTCCTGGATGTGAAGAAGTATCCGGACGCCAAGTTTGTCTCCACTGCCGTCAAGTCCACCGGTGACAAGACTGCCGACGTAACCGGCGACCTGACCCTGCATGGCGTGACCAAGCCGGTCACCTTCAAGGCCGTGTTCAACGGCGAGGGCAAGGACCCGTGGGGTGGCGAGCGCGCTGGCTTCAACGCCAAGACCACGCTGAACCTGAACGACTTTGGCATCAAGGGCCCAGGCCCGACTTCCCAGACCCTGGATCTGGACATCAGCCTGGAAGGCGTGAAGCAGAAGTGATTCGCGTCATCTGAAACGACAAGGGGCCGCTATGCGGCCCCTTGTCGTTTCTGTCAGCCCTTGCGGGTCAGCAGCGCCGGACGCTCGCCACGTGGGCGGCTCGGCAGGTCATCCAGTTGCTCGGGCGTTGGGTAACGGTCGAGCTTGGACTCCTTGCGGATGATCACAGGCGTGCTCTGCGGCTCACGCGGATTGCGTACGGCAGGCTCCTGGCGGTTGCTGTCGTCCCGGCGCGCGCGGCCTGGGTTGCCATCACGGCGTGCACCACCACCATTGTTGTTGCGGGGACGCTTCTCGCCAGAGCCCTGGCCGCCTCCACCGTTGTTGCTGCGAGGCTGGCCCGAACCCGAACGCTGCCCCTGGCCTTGAGCCTGGCCGCCGTTGCCGCCTGGGCGACGGTTGCGGCCCTGGTTCTTGCCGTTCTGGTAAGGGCTGACGTAGTCGGCGCGGTTACCGAAGTTGTCGATATCGTCGTCCAGGAATTCTTCCGGGTCGCGATCGGCAGGGACTTTGGGGACATTGCCCTGGGCCTGGCCGGCCTGCTGCTGACGCGGCTTCTTGTTGTCGCGCTGCTTGCGTGGTTCCTGCTTCTTCTGCTGTGGCTTGTCGCCCGCAGTGGCCTTGTCGGCAGGTTTGTCTGCGGCCTGTTGCTTGGCCTTGCCTTTGTCCTTGCCCTTGTCCTTGCGCCCGCCGCTGCCTTCCTTGCTGCCTTCGGCACGTTGCTGCTGGTTGCGCCCGCCGCGGCCGTTATTCTGCTGGCGCTCGCGCACCTCGGGTTTCTCGGCCTCGACCTGCGAGGCATCGAAGCCCATCAGGTCGCCATCCGGGATCCTCTGCTTGGTCACCCGCTCGATGCTCTTGAGCAGCTTCTCTTCGTCAGGTGCCACCAGCGAAATGGCTTCACCGGAGCGGCCGGCACGGCCAGTACGACCGATGCGGTGAACGTAGTCTTCCTCGACGTTGGGCAGTTCGAAGTTGACCACGTGCGGCAACTGGTCGATGTCCAGGCCGCGGGCGGCGATGTCAGTGGCGACCAGCACCCGCACGCTGTTGGCCTTGAAGTCGGCCAGAGCCTTGGTGCGCGCATTCTGGCTCTTGTTACCGTGGATCGCGGCAGCGGTCAGACCGTGCTTTTCGAGGTACTCGGCAAGGCGGTTGGCGCCGTGCTTGGTACGGGTGAAGACCAGCACCTGTTCCCAGGCGCCGAGGGTGATCAGGTGAGCCAGCAGCGCACGCTTGTGGCTGGCGGGCAGGCGGTAGACGCGCTGCTCGATACGCTCGACGGTGGTATTGGGCGGCGTGACCTCGATGCGCTCGGGGTTGTGCAGCAACTTGTCGGCGAGGTCGGTGATGTCCTTGGAGAAGGTCGCCGAGAACAGCAGGTTCTGGCGCTTGGCCGGCAGGCGTGCGAGGACTTTCTTCACGTCATGGATGAAGCCCATGTCGAGCATGCGGTCGGCTTCGTCCAGAACGAGAATTTCCACCTTGGACAGATCGACGCTGCCTTGGCCGGCCAGGTCGAGCAGGCGGCCCGGGCAGGCGACCAGAACGTCGACACCCTTGGCCATCGCCTGGATCTGCGGGTTCATGCCGACGCCGCCGAAGATGCAGGCGCTGATGAAGTTCAGGTCGCGGGCATAGATCTTGAAGCTGTCGTGGACCTGTGCGGCCAGTTCGCGGGTTGGGGTCAGGACCAGGACGCGCGGTTGGCGCGGGCCGTGACGCTGCGATTTGTCAGGGTGGCCACCCGGGAACAGGCGCTCGAGGATCGGCAGGGCGAAGCCACCGGTTTTACCAGTGCCAGTCTGCGCGGCGACCATCAGGTCGCGGCCTTGCAACACGGCGGGAATGGCCCGCTGTTGCACTGGGGTAGGCTGGGTGTAGCCCGCAGCCTCGATAGCGCGGACAAGTGCCTCGGAGAGACCGAGGGAAGCAAAGGACATGGGCAATCCTGTTCTCGTTTGGGCTGAGCCCTGTGGGATGTTCTGCCTGGCGCGACGGGCATCGGTGGGATGCGATCGCGTCCGGTCCAGCTGGGCTTACACTGCGCATCCTGGAGGCGGCGGGCGGGCACTTGAGTGTGCGTCGCTGCTGGTCGAGATGCCTGTTGCGAGGCCGAGCGTCCGGGCGTGAGCCGGGCGGGAAGGCCCGAGTATAACAGAGCTATCGCGAAGTGCTGCGATCCTGCTGCTCAACGGTGTCGAGAAAATGTCCATCGATGTTTGCGTTGCGCGTCTGCAGGGCAGTACAGGCGCGCTCCAGGGTGGTCAGCAGGGCTGTGCTCAGGCTTGCTGTGCGTCGATCAGATGCCGCTCGATATCCTTGTGGCGTGAGCCTAGCGACAGACGAAGGCCGGGTTGGCGCAAGCATTCGCGCAATTGCTCGGGGCTCATGCCACCCTGACGCTGATTGAAGTTTTCCAGGGCCTTGTCCCACCACGCCGTGGCGCAGGCGCGGTCGAATTCGTTGTCGTAGGGATAGCAGCCATAGAGCAGTTCGCGAGCGAACTGGCGGTGACGACTGGGTAGCGTCAGGCTCATGGCCTTGTAACCGAGGCGGTGCAGGGTGGGTGGGCGAGGCAGTTGGTCGTTGACCAGCGTGATGTCGGCCAGCGCGGCTTCGCCGAGCGGATCGTCGCCGTGCTTGCGCAGCCACGCCTGGATCTTGGCACGGAACTGCGCCTTGCGGCTCCAATAGTGGTGGATGACGTCGGTGCAGGTGGCCAGTTGCAGCTTGCGGTAGGCGGCGACCGCCAGGCAGAACTCCTCGAGCGTATAGGCCTCGCGCGCCAGGGGATAGAGCTCGTCCATCAGGGCGATGGAGTGGTCCAGGGTCGTTGCGTCCTGTGCAGTCAGGCCGATGACGCCGGAGTTGACCAGCGGCATCTGGCAGTCGGCCAGGCCACGTTGCTGCAGGAGGGTCAGCAGGTTCTTGTACAGCAGGCACTTCCGGTTTTCGCCGTAGCGTCCGTCGATGGCGTTGCAGAGCACCGCGCCTGGCTTGACCCGGCGGAACAGTTCGATCGGCGACTGGCGGAAGAAGGTGTCGGTGTCGATCAGGACCGCGCGCGGGTGTTGTTCGAGGACCTGGCGCAGCAGCACATGCTTGCTGCGGAAGTGATAGCCGTGGGGCTGATTCCACGTTGTACGCGTGTGCTCATCGAGCAGGTGCACGGTGACGGGCAGCTTGGCGTAGGGTTCGGGGTTGTCGGTGTAGACCTGGATGTCCATGACTTCACCTGGCGTCTTGCGCAGGTTGGCCAGGGCGCTGACGATGCTGAAGCACGCTTCCTGGTGATAGGTAGCCGGGCCGAAGGCGAGGTAGACGAGTTGCGGGGTGTCACAGTTGCACGGCTGCATCGAGGGAAACCTGGTATCAGCTTGAATGATCAAGGCTCCAATCTACGTTCGGAGCCTTAATCATTGCTGAAATTTTTGTTACCAAAAGGTGTCAGCGTGGCAGCTTGAGGTTGTTCCAGATCGCCAGGCTCGGCTCGGCCTGGTTCAGGGTATAGAAGTGCAGGCCCGGCGCACCGCCTTGCAGCAGCTCTTCGCACATGGTGCTGATCACTTCTTCGCCGAATGCCTGGATACTGGCGGCATCGTCGCCGTAGGCTTCCAGTTGCTTTCGGATCCAGCGTGGGATCTCGGCACCGCAGGCGTCGGAGAAGCGCGCCAGCTTGCTGTAGTTGGTGATCGGCATGATGCCGGGCACTACCGGAATGTCCACGCCCAGCTTCTGTACGCGCTCGACGAAGTAGAAGTAGCTGTCGGCGTTGAAGAAGTATTGGGTGATGGCGCTGTCGGCACCGGCCTTGACCTTGTGTACGAAGTTGGCCAGGTCGTCCTCGAAATTGTGCGCCTGTGGGTGCATTTCGGGGTAGGCGGCGACTTCCAGGTGGAAGTGGTCACCGGTTTCCTGGCGGATGAATTCGACCAGGTCGCTGGCGTGGCGCAGCTCGCCACTGGCCATGCCCATGCCGGACGGCAGATCGCCGCGCAGGGCGACGATGCGCTTGATCCCGGCCGCCTTGTATTCGGCGATCAGGGCGCGCAGGTCGTCCTTGCTGTCGCCGACGCACGACAGGTGCGGGGCTGCAGGGACCTTCACTTCGTTTTCCAGTTGCAGCACGGTGTTCAGCGTGCGATCGCGGGTCGAGCCGCCGGCGCCATAGGTGCAGGAGAAGAAGTCGGGGTTATAGGTGGCCAGTTGACGGGCAACGGCCATGAGTTTTTCGTGACCGGCATCGGTCTTGGTCGGGAAGAACTCGAAACTGTAGCGGCGTTCCTGGGACATCGGTCGTTCCTCTGGCAGCGTGCCTCAAGCGTCAGGCTGCAAATAAAAGCCAGATCGGTGATGGCCGATCTGGCTTGGGCGTAGTTCAAGATCCTTGCGCTGCTGGGGGGAGAAAAGCGGGACACACGACCCTTAGTCGCGGAACACATCGAGCTTTAAAAGGACGTCGAACGAACAGAAAAAAAAACACCCGACCCCCCCCCCCCCCCCCCAAGCCCGGG
>NZ_JBNFMU010000039.1:0-11276 GCF_049942315.1 Pseudomonas wayambapalatensis | reverse complement strand
CTGCATACCGTGTAAACGAAAACGCCGCCCTCAGGGGCGGCGTTTTTCATTGGACCTGGCCGGCCCTATCGCGGGACAAGCCCGCTCCCACAGGCTCTGCATCGGTCTTGAGATCTCTGCAGTACCTGTGGGAGCGGGCTTGTCCCGCGATAGGGCCGGCCAGGTCCAATGAAAAACGCCGCCCCTGAGGGCGGCGTTTTCGTTTACACGGTATGCAGGTACCAGTTGTACTCGAGGTCGGAGATCGAGTGTTCGAACTCCTCCAGCTCGCTCTCCTTGCACGCGACGAAGATGTCGATGTACTTCGGATCGATGTACTTGTTCAGGATCTCGCTGTCGTCCAGCTCGCGCAGGGCATCGCGCAGGTTGTTCGGCAGACTCTGTTCCAGCTGCTCGTAGGAGTTGCCTTCGATCGGCTCACCCGGCTCGATCTTGTTGGTCAGGCCGTGGTGCACACCGGCCAGGACCGCCGCCATCATCAGGTACGGGTTGGCGTCGGCACCGGCCACGCGGTGCTCGATGCGCACGGCGTCCGGCGAGCCGGTTGGCACGCGCAGGGCCACGGTGCGGTTGTCCAGGCCCCAGCTCGGCGCGTTCGGTACGTAGAACTGCGCGCCGAAACGGCGGTACGAGTTGACGTTCGGGCAGAGGAACGCCATCGAAGCGGGCAGGGTCTCGAGCACACCGCCGACAGCGTGACGAAGCGCGGCGTTCTGCTCGGGATCCTCGCTGGTGAAGATGTTGTTGCCATCTTTGTCCAGCACGGAGATGTGTACATGCAGGCCGTTGCCAGCCTGGCCCGGGTAGGGCTTGGCCATGAAAGTGGTGTCCATTTCATGGTCGTAGGCGATGTTCTTGATCAGGCGCTTGAGCAGCACTGCATAGTCACAGGCCCTCAGCGGATCGGGCACGTGGTGCAGGTTGACCTCGAACTGCGCCGGGGCGCTTTCCTTGACGATCGCGTCGGCCGGGATACCCTGCTCCTTCGCGCCTTCGAGGATGTCCTGCAGGCAGTCGGCATACTCGTCCAGGTCGTCGATCAGGTAGACCTGGGTCGACTGCGGACGCTTGCCCGAGATCGGCGAGCGCGGCGGCTGCGGACGGCCGTTCACGTTCTCCTGGTCGATCAGGTAGAACTCCAGCTCGAACGCGGCACAGATGGTCAGGCCCATGTCGGTGAACTTGCTCACCACCTGGCGCAACACTTCACGAGGGTCGGCGAAGAACGGCTCGCCTTCGATTTCGTGCATGGTCATCAGCAGTTGCGCGGTCGGGCGCTTCTGCCAGGGTTCGTTGGAGAGGGTGCCAGGGATCGGGTAGCAGATGCGGTCGGCGTCGCCGATGTCCAGGCCCAGGCCCGTGCTTTCGACGGTCGAGCCGTTGATATCCAGGGCGAAGAGGGAGGCGGGCAGGTTGATGCCTTTCTCGTAAACCTTGTGAAGGCTCGTGCGTTCGATACGCTTGCCACGAACCACACCATTCATATCTGCAATCAGAAGGTCAACGTAGAGAACCTCAGGATGTTCCTTAAGGAACGCGTTCGCTTCGTTAAGCTGAACGGCACGCGGGGGTACCGACATGATGCAACACCTTTGTTGTTAAAAATATCAATCAAGGGGGGCTTGCAGACCCAGTCAATCGAAAAGACAAACTGATGTCAAGCCAACCTCCTGATGCCCTGAAATGGCACATCAACGGCGGATTTGCTGCATATAAGGGCATGCCATTATCCGCTAAATCTGTAGGAAAGGGCTACGGCGATGGTGGCGTATTTTATTTTTTACGGAGGTGTTGTGAAAAAAAATGAACGAGGCTAAGCTCGGTCGCAACCCATAACAGTAATAATACGAGGGTCACATGGTCCGCCAGTCGCGACCTGAAAGCGCCGCCTGCGCTGCGCAGTCAGGTATTTTCACCGCTTGCCGAAAGGCCCTCGCGCGCCTGGCCCATCCCTGGAGCAGACTGGCCGCAATAATTGACGACCGGCACAGTCAGCCCTCGCCCCGTAGCAGTTTACTGCACGCTTTTCTTCCTTCCTGCCCTTTGCTTTCGAGATCGATACGCGTTTTGCGCGTGAATCGGCTGCCGTCCTGCGCATGGGTTTTTGCTTTGGCAACATACTCCATCCAGAATCAATGCGTGGGCCTTGCCAGGCCCTGCCGCGCCGAATGCGCCGACATTGACCGACGCCAGGCGTCAGTAGCGCCCGCCCCGCAGGGGCCGGGTCAAATGACCACCTGAGGTATTTATGAGTAACAACCTCGACCAGCTCACCGATTGGTTGAAAGAGCACAAGATCACCGAAGTCGAATGCCTGATCAGCGACCTGACCGGCATCACCCGCGGCAAGATCTCGCCGACCAACAAATTCATCGCCGAAAAGGGCATGCGCCTGCCCGAAAGCGTTTTGTTGCAAACTGTGACTGGCGACTACGTCGATGACGACATCTATTACGACCTGCTCGACCCGGCCGACATCGACATGATCTGCCGCCCCGACCAGGACGCCGTGTTCCTCGTGCCCTGGGCCATCGAGCCGACCGCCCAGGTGATCCACGACACCTACGACAAGAAGGGCAACCCGGTCGAACTGTCGCCGCGCAACGTCCTCAAGAAAGTGCTCAAGCTCTACGCCGACAAGGGCTGGCAGCCGATCGTCGCGCCAGAGATGGAGTTCTACCTGACCAAGCGCAGCGAAGACCCGGACTTCCCGCTGCAACCGCCGGTGGGCCGCTCCGGCCGTCCGGAAACTGGCCGTCAGTCGTTCTCCATCGAGGCCGCCAACGAATTCGACCCGCTGTTCGAAGACGTCTATGACTGGTGCGAACTGCAGCAGCTGGACCTCGACACGCTGATCCACGAAGACGGCACGGCGCAGATGGAGATCAACTTCCGTCACGGTGACGCGCTGCACCTGGCCGACCAGATCCTGGTGTTCAAGCGCACCATGCGCGAGGCCGCGCTCAAGCACAACGTGGCCGCGACCTTCATGGCCAAGCCCATGACCGGCGAGCCCGGCAGCGCCATGCACCTGCACCAGAGCGTGATCGACATCGCCACCGGCAAGAACATCTTCTCCAATGAAGACGGCAGCATGAGCACGCTGTTCCTGCATCACATCGGCGGCCTGCAGAAGCTCATTCCCGAGGCGTTGCCGCTGTTCGCACCGAACGTCAACTCGTTCCGCCGCTTCCTGCCGGACACCTCGGCGCCCGTGAACGTGGAGTGGGGCGAAGAGAACCGTACCGTCGGCCTGCGCGTACCGGATGCCGGCCCGCAGAACCGCCGCGTGGAAAACCGCCTGCCAGGCGCCGACGCCAACCCCTACCTGGCCATCGCCGCGAGCCTGCTGTGTGGCTTCATCGGCATGGTCGAGGGCATCGAGGCCAGCGCGCCGGTCCAGGGCCGTGGCTACGAGCGGCGTAACCTGCGCCTGCCGCTGACCATCGAGGACGCCCTGGAGCGTATGGAGAACAGCCGGTCGCTGGTGCAGTACCTGGGCAAGAAGTTCATTACCGGCTACGTCGCCACCAAGCGCGCCGAGCATGAAAACTTCAAGCGCGTCATCAGTTCCTGGGAGCGCGAGTTCCTGCTGTTTGCCGTGTGATCAACCCTGGGGCCGCAGGAGCGCGGCCATCGGATAGTGGAGAAGCAGATGAGCGTCAACAACCCGCAAACCCGTGAATGGCAGAACCTGAGCGGCGAGCACCACCTGGCACCCTTCAGCGACTACAAGCAGCTGAAGGCGAAGGGGCCGCGCATCATCACCAAGGCCCAGGGTGTGCATTTGTGGGACAGCGAGGGGCACAAGATCCTCGATGGCATGGCCGGCCTGTGGTGCGTGGCGGTTGGCTATGGTCGCGAAGAACTGGTCCAGGCGGCAGAGAAGCAGATGCGCGAGCTGCCGTACTACAACCTGTTCTTCCAGACCGCTCATCCGCCGGCGCTGGAGCTGGCCAAGGCCATTACCGACGTGGCCCCCGAAGGCATGAGCCATGTGTTCTTCACCGGCTCCGGCTCCGAAGGCAACGACACCGTGCTGCGCATGGTTCGCCACTACTGGGCGCTCAAGGGCAAGCCGAACAAGCAGACGCTCATCGGCCGGGTCAACGGCTACCACGGCTCCACCGTGGCCGGCGCCAGCCTTGGCGGCATGAGCGGCATGCACGAGCAGGGCGGCCTGCCGATCCCGGGTATCGTGCACATCCCGCAGCCGTACTGGTTCGGTGAGGGCGGCGACATGACCCCGGATGAATTCGGGGTGTGGGCTGCCGAGCAGTTGGAGAAGAAGATTCTGGAAGTCGGCGAGGACAACGTCGCCGCCTTCATCGCCGAGCCGATCCAGGGCGCCGGCGGGGTGATCATTCCGCCGGACACCTACTGGCCGAAGATCAAGGAGATCCTCGCCAAGTACGACATCCTGTTCGTCGCCGACGAAGTGATCTGCGGCTTTGGCCGTACCGGCGAGTGGTTCGGCTCCGATTATTACGATCTCAAGCCTGACCTGATGACCATCGCCAAGGGCCTGACCTCCGGTTACATCCCCATGGGCGGTGTGATCGTGCGTGACAAGGTGGCCAAGGTGCTCAGCGAAGGGGGCGATTTCAACCACGGCTTCACCTACTCCGGCCACCCGGTGGCAGCGGCGGTGGGGCTGGAGAACCTGCGCATCCTGCGTGACGAGAAGATCGTCGAGCGCGCACGCACGGAAGTGGCACCGTACTTGCAAAAACGACTGCGCGAGCTGCAAGACCACCCGCTGGTGGGCGAGGTACGTGGCCTTGGCCTGCTCGGCGCAATCGAATTGGTCAAGGACAAGGCGACCCGCAGCCGTTACGAAGGCAAGGGCGTGGGCATGGTTTGCCGCAACTTCTGTTTCGACAACGGCCTGATCATGCGCGCGGTGGGCGACACCATGATCATCGCGCCGCCACTGGTAATAAGCCGCGAAGAAGTGGACGAGCTGGTGGAAAAGGCGCGCAAGTGCCTGGATCTGACCCTGGAAGCGATTCGATAGGCGTTTGCTAGGCTAGCGATGTGACATTAAGTCGTTACAAGGCCCTGCTTTTGTTGAAACAGCGCCTTGTAACTTGCCAGACTAGCGGTTGTTTCAGTCGTCCGGCGCTTGCACCACGGGACCTGGCAGCTGAACAGATGGCTACTAAAAAAATTCTGGAGCATAACGCATGAAGAAAATGGGCAAGACGTTGCTGGCCGCCGCCCTGATGGGGGCCATGGCCACTGCTGTTCACGCTGAAGACAAGGTGCTGAACGTCTACAACTGGTCGGACTACATCGCTCCGGACACCATCGCCAAGTTCGAGAAGCAGACCGGCATCAAGGTCAAGTACGACGTCTTCGACAGCAACGAAACCCTGGAAGCCAAGCTGCTGGCAGGCAAGTCGGGCTACGACATCGTCGTGCCGTCCAACAACTTCCTGGCCAAGCAGATCAAGGCCGGCGTCTACGAGGAGCTCGACCGCTCCAAGCTGCCGAACTGGAAGAACCTCGACGAAGACCTGCTCAAGGCCGTTGGCGACGCCAGCGACAAAGGCAACAAGTACGCCTTCCCGTACATGTGGGGCTCCATTGGCATCGGCTACAACCCGGCCAAGGTCAAGGCCGCGCTGGGCGTGGACAAGATCGATTCGTGGGACGCCGTGTTCAAGCCCGAGAACATCGCCAAGCTCAAGAGCTGCGGCGTGAGCTTCCTCGATGCACCGACCGAAATGCTTCCGGCCGCGCTGCATTACCTGGGCAAGCCGACCGACAGCACCACCAAGGAAGACCTCAAGGCGGCCGAGGACCTGTTCCTGAAGATCCGTCCTTCGATCACCTACTTCCACTCCTCCAAGTACATCGGCGACCTGGCCAACGGCAACATCTGCGTGGCCGTCGGCTACTCGGGCGACCTGGAGCAGTCCAAGGCCCGCGCCCACGAAGCCGGCGACAAGGTCAAGCTGGACTACATCATTCCGAAAGAAGGCGCTGGCACCTTCTACGACATGGTCGCCATCCCGAAAGATGCCGAGCATAAAGATGCTGCCTACCAGTTCATGAACTTCCTGCTGCAACCGGAAGTCATGGCCGAGATCACCAACGCCGTGCGCTTCCCGAACGGTAACAAGGCCGCGACCCAGTTCGTCGACAAGGAGATCACCAGCGACCCGAGCATCTATCCGCCAGCGGAAGTGAAGAAGCATCTGTACGCGATCGCCGCCCCTGAAGCGGCCGCCCAGCGTTTGATCACCCGTAGCTGGACCAAGATCAAGTCGGGCAAGTAAGCCCTGTGCGGGGCTCTCTGGGCCGGGGTTTTCCGGCCCAGGGGGCATAAACCTCGATTGTTGATTGCGACATCCCAGCCACGCAGGTAAGTTGCGCGCCGGTTTTGCGTGTACGGCTGCTCCCAGCCGCCACCGAAGGCTCTGATTGTGAGGACCAACCACTTGTCTATTTCTGTATTGCGCAAGGCCATGATGGCTGGAGCAGGTCTGACGCTGGCCTGCAGCGTTCAAGCGGCGCCCACGGTGCACTTCTACAACTGGTCCGACTATGTCGGCCCGACCACGCTCGCGGACTTCGAGAAAGAGACGGGCATCAAGCCCGTGCAGGATGTCTTCGACTCCAACGAAACCCTGGAAGGCAAGCTGCTGGCCGGTAACACCGGCTATGACGTGGTGGTGCCGTCCAACCATTTCCTCGGCAAGCAGATCAAGGCGGGCGCGTTCCAGAAACTCGACAAGGATCTGCTGCCCAATTATTCCAACCTGGACCCAGCGCTGATGAAGCGCCTGGAAAAGAACGATCCGGGCAACCAGTACGCCGTGCCTTACCTGTGGGGCACCAACGGCATCGGCTACAACGTCGACAAGGTCAAGGCCACGCTGGGCGTGGACAAGATCGACTCCTGGGCGGTGCTGTTCGAACCCGAGAACATGAAGAAGCTCTCCAAGTGCGGTGTGGCCTTCCTCGACTCGGCGGACGAGATGCTCCCGGCGGTGCTCAACTACATGGGGCTCAACCCCAACAGCACCGATCCCAAGGATTACGCCAAGGCCGAGAAGAAGCTGCTGGCGGTACGTCCGTACGTGACCTACTTCCACTCCTCCAAGTACATCACCGACCTTGCCAATGGCGACATCTGCGTCGCGGCAGGCTTCTCCGGCGATGTCTTCCAGGCCAAGGCCCGTGCTGAAGAAGCCAAGAAGGGCGTGAACCTGGCCTACGCCATTCCCAAGGAAGGCGGCAACCTCTGGTTCGACGTGCTGGCGATTCCCAAGGACGCCAAGAACGTGAAAGAGGCCCACGCCTTCATCAACTATTTGCTGAAACCTGAGGTTATCGCCCAGGTCAGTGATTACGTCGGTTATGCCAACCCCAACCCCAAGGCTGGCGACCTGATGGACCAGGCTGTGAGAACTGACGCCGCGGTTTACCCACCGCAGGAAGTGCTGGACAAGATGTTCGTCAACGCGGAGTTGCCCCCCAAGGTGCAACGTCTGATGACCCGCAGCTGGACCAAGGTCAAGTCGGGCAAGTAAAAATCCAGACCCGACGTGGCCCTGCACACAGGCCGCTCGGGCACAAAAATCTTGTTGGGAGTTTCACTCATGGCAGTTGCCTCCGGTGCCTATAAGAAAGCCCTCGAGGGTGACCAGCAGCCCAAGCAGGTGCTGGTCAAGATCGACCGGGTCACGAAGAAGTTCGACGAAACCATCGCCGTGGACGATGTGTCCCTGGAAATCCGCAAGGGCGAGATCTTCGCCCTGCTGGGCGGCTCCGGTTCCGGCAAGTCCACCTTGCTGCGGATGCTCGCAGGCTTCGAGCGTCCGACCGAAGGTCGGATCTTCCTCGATGGTGTCGACATCACCGACATGCCGCCCTACGAGCGGCCGATCAACATGATGTTCCAGTCCTACGCGCTGTTCCCGCACATGACCGTGGCGCAGAACATCGCCTTCGGCCTGCAGCAGGACAAGATGCCCAAGGCCGACATCGAAGCCCGCGTGGCCGAGATGCTCAAGCTGGTGCACATGACCCAGTACGCCAAGCGCAAGCCGCACCAGCTCTCCGGTGGTCAGCGTCAGCGTGTGGCCCTGGCCCGCTCGCTGGCCAAGCGTCCGAAACTGCTGCTGCTCGACGAGCCGATGGGCGCGCTGGACAAGAAACTGCGTTCGCAGATGCAGCTGGAGCTGGTCGAGATCATCGAGCGGGTCGGTGTGACCTGCGTGATGGTGACCCACGACCAGGAAGAGGCCATGACCATGGCCCAGCGCATCGCCATCATGCACCTGGGCTGGATCGCCCAGATCGGCTCGCCTGTGGATATCTACGAGACGCCAACCAGCCGCCTGGTGTGCGAGTTCATCGGCAACGTCAACCTGTTCGAAGGTGAAGTGATCGACGACGCCGAAGGCCACGCGCTGATCGCCTCGCCGGAGCTCGAGCGCAAGATCTACGTCGGCCACGGTGTCACCACCTCGGTCGAGGACAAGCACATCACCTACGCGCTGCGTCCCGAGAAGTTGCTGGTGACGACGACGCAACCCGATTTCGAGCACAACTGGTCGCGCGGCAAGGTCCACGACATCGCCTACCTGGGCGGTCACTCGGTGTTCTACGTCGAGCTGCCGAGCGGCAAGATCGTCCAGTCGTTCGTCGCCAACGCCGAACGCCAGGGCGCGCGCCCGACCTGGGGCGATGAAGTCTACGTGTGGTGGGAAGACGACAGCGGCGTGGTACTGCGCTCATGAAACCGCGAAAGCTCAAACGAGCCCTCCAGCGCATCATCCCCGAGGGACGCCATCTGGTGATCGGCGTGCCGTTCATCTGGCTGTTCCTGTTCTTCATGCTGCCGTTCTTCATCGTGCTGAAGATCAGCTTCGCCGAAGCCGACGTGGCGATCCCGCCTTACACGGAGATCTACACCTACGTCGAGGACAAGATCCAACTGGTGCTGAACCTGGCCAACTACGGCCTGCTCACCGAAGATGACCTGTACATCTCGGCCTACCTGGGCTCGCTCAAGGTCGCCTTCTTCAGCACCCTGCTGTGCCTGCTGATCGGCTACCCGATGGCCTACGCCATCTCCAAGGCCGAGAAAGAGATGCAGACGGTCCTGTTGCTGCTGATCATGATGCCGACCTGGACCGCGATCCTGATCCGCGTCTATGCCTGGATGGGCATCCTCAGCAACAACGGGCTGCTCAACAGCTTCCTGCTGTGGACCGGGCTGATCGACCAGCCGCTGCAGATCCTCAACACCAACCTGGCGGTGTATATCGGCGTGGTCTATTCGTACCTGCCATTCATGATCCTGCCGCTGTACGCGAACCTGGTGAAGCATGACCAGAGCCTGCTGGAAGCCGCGAGCGACCTGGGCTCGAGCACCTTCAACAGCTTCTGGAAGATCACCGTGCCGCTGTCGAAGAACGGCATCATCGCTGGTTGCATGCTGGTGTTCATCCCGGTGGTGGGCGAGTTCGTGATCCCTGAACTGCTCGGCGGTCCGGAAACCCTGATGATCGGTAAGGTGCTGTGGCAGGAATTCTTCAACAACCGTGACTGGCCGGTGGCATCCGCGCTGGCAGTGGTGATGCTGGCGATCCTGATCGTGCCGATCCTGCTGTTCAACCGCAGCCAGGCCAAAGAGATGGAGGGTCGGGCATGAAGCGCTTCAGTTTCTCCAAGCTGATGCTGGTGCTCGGCTTGCTGTTCATCTACCTGCCGATGCTGATCCTGGTGATCTACTCGTTCAACGCCTCGAAGCTGGTGACGGTGTGGGGCGGCTGGTCGGTGAAGTGGTACGTCGGCCTGCTCGACAACACCCAGCTGATGGGTTCGGTGATGCGCTCGCTGGAGATCGCCTGCTATACGGCGGTGGCTGCGGTCGCGCTGGGCACCCTGGCGGCCTTCGTGCTGACCCGGGTCACCCGCTTCAAGGGCCGCACGCTGTTCGGTGGCCTGGTCACCGCGCCGCTGGTGATGCCCGAGGTGATCACCGGTCTGTCGCTGTTGCTGCTGTTCGTGGCCATGGCGCAGATGATCGGCTGGCCGCAGGAGCGTGGCGTCGTCACCATCTGGATCGCCCACACCACCTTCTGTGCCGCGTATGTGGCGGTGGTGGTGTCGGCTCGCCTGCGCGAGCTGGACCTGTCGATCGAGGAAGCGGCGATGGACCTGGGTGCCAAGCCGTGGAAGGTGTTCTTCCTGATCACCATCCCGATGATCGCGCCTTCTCTGGCAGCAGGCGGCATGATGTCGTTCGCCCTTTCGCTGGATGACCTGGTGCTGGCCAGCTTCGTGTCCGGCCCTGGCTCGACCACCTTGCCGATGGAAGTGTTCTCGGCCGTGCGCCTGGGCGTGAAGCCTGAGATCAACGCCGTGGCCAGCCTGATCCTGCTGTCGGTGTCGTTGGTGACCTTCCTGGTCTGGTACTTCAGCCGCCGCGCCGAAGAGCGCCGCCGCCGGGCGATCCAGCAGGCCATCGAGGAAGGTGCTGCAGCGAACGTCGGGCAATCGCAGGTACGGCGTCCGGCTCCGGCTGCTGCGTCGGCCTGACGGCCCTTTCGCGGGCAAGCCCGCTCCCACAAGGACGGTGCAACGTGCACTGAACCTGTAGGAGCGGGCTTGCCCGCGAAGGCTTCACCACCGATTCAAAGCCAGACCGCATCCCAATGCGGATACTCCCGCACACTGCTGACCAGCCCTGCTCTCAGTGGATTGGCGATGATGTATCTGGCTGCCTGCACCACTTCCTCCTCCTTGAGCAAGGCCGCATCGTGATACCCCGGTTGCCAGACGGGTACATGCCTCACTCCGGTCTTGCGCAGGGTGATGGCGCTGCGCGACTTGAACCTGCGCATCAAACTCCCAAGCGTCACCCCCCTCAACTCGATCAACCAGTGCAGATGGTCCGGCATCAGTACCCAGGCCAGCGTGCGGCTGGCGTTTTCCTGATCTGACAGGCGTAGCTGTTTCACCACCAGCCGGGCGCTGCGCAGGTCGTGGAAAAGGGGTTGTCGTTCGTGGGTGACAGTGGTCAGCAGGTAGCACCTGCCAGGCTCTGAGCAGCGGCCGCGGCGCAGGCGGTGGGAATGGGCCAGGGGCATCGAATTTCCTCCATGAAATTGACCTTTGGAGGTTAGCGGTGCTGTTCCGACCTTGGCGCCAATCATGGTTTCCGGATTTTGCGGTGGCCTCTTCGCGGGCAAGCCCGCTCCTACAGGACCTCCACAGCCTTGAGGGTGGTGTGGGAGCGGGCTTGCCCGCGAAGA
>NZ_JBNFMU010000038.1:0-16100 GCF_049942315.1 Pseudomonas wayambapalatensis | reverse complement strand
CTCATCAAGGCCATCGGGCCTTGTTCGGTGAATTGTTCAAATGCTTGGCCACGATGGGGCGTTACTCAATGCTTTACCTGTGGGAGCGGGCTTGCCCGCGAAAAGACCGATACATCAGGCGCTGGTCAGTACACATCCCGCCGATAGCGCCCATCCTCGATCAGCCGCTCGACGAGCTCTTCACCAAGAAGCCCCTTCAGCGCTGCATCCACGCCGCCTGCCATCCCCTGCAGGCTGCCACAGACATACACACAGGCACCCTCGTCGATCCAGCAGCGCAGCTCTTCGCCTTGCTGCAACAGCACATCCTGCACATAGACCTTTTCCGCCTGGTCCCGCGAGAACGCCAGGTCCAGTCGCGCCAGATCGCCGCTGTCCAGCCAGCCTTGCAGCTCACGGCCGCAGAGCAGGTCGTGGGCGCGGTTGCGTTCGCCGAACAGCAGCCAGTTGCGCTGCTCACCCCCCGCGATCCGGGCCTTGAGCAGGCTGCGCAGGCCTGCCAGGCCCGTACCGTTGCCGATCAGCACCATCGGTGCCGAGGTTGTCGGCAGGTGGAAGCTGCTGTTGCGGCGTAGACGCAGGCTGGCATGGCCGTCCACCGGCAGGTATTCGGTCAGCCAGCCGGAGCCCAGCCCGAGGCTGCCATCGGCATGACGCTCCTGGCGCACGATCAGCTCCAGCACGCCGTCGCTGGCGATCGACGCGATGGAGTATTCGCGGGCACCGAGTGGGATCAGCGAATCGACCAGCGCCTGGGCGTGCAGGCCGACCAGATGCTCGCGGCTGGTCGGCAACTGGCGACTGGCCAGCGCTTGGCCAAGCGGTTCGACAAGACCGTCAAGTTGCACCGGCAGATTCGCATCGAGCCCCAGCCCTTGCAGGAAGGCATCGATCCGCGCCTGGCTGTGGCGGGGCAGCACCTCGACCAGGTCGCCAGCGTCCCAATGGCCTGGGTGTTCGGCACTCAGGCCCAGCAAGTACACCGGTGCGCCCTGGCTGCCGGGGTTGAGCCGTTCGCGTCGGACCAGGCGCCAGTTGCCGTAGCTGGGCGGCTGCCAGGCGGCGAGCGGACGTGCGCCGGTCAGTTGCGCCAGGGCCTGCTGCCATTGTTGCAGGGCATTCTGGTCGGCACTGTCGACTTCGATCGGGCTGAACGCCGTGGTCGCGCCGCGTTCGGCCAGCCAGGCCTGCAGGCGTCGGGCGAAGCCGCAGAAATGCGGATACTGCCGATCGCCCAGGGCGAGCAGGGCGTAGTTCAGGTGTTGCAGCGCCCAGGGTTGGCCCAGCACCTTGCGCTCGAAGCCGCGGGCGCTGTCAGGCGCTTCGCCATCACCGAAGGTGCTGACCACGAACAGTGCACGACGGGCCTGGCGCAGCTCGTCCGCGCCCAGCTCGGCAAGCGAGCGCACCTGCACCGGCAAGCCCGCCGCCTGCAACTGCCCTGCGCTCTGCCAGGCCAGTTGCTCGGCCAGGCCACTCTGGCTGGCGAAGCCGATCAGCCAGCTGTCGCCGCTGGCCTGGGCGGTGTCGACCGAGCCACGGGCGGCACGGACCTGGCGCTTCTTGCGGCGGCGATCGAGATACAGCAGCCAGCCGGTGACGAAGAACAGCGGCATGGTCAGGCTGGCGATGGTGAGGATGATCCTGCCCGGCAAACCGAAATAGCTGCCCACGTGCAGGGCGTAGACGCTCTGCAGCAGTTGGGCTTTGAACGACTTGTCGGTGTAGCGCTCGTGACGCTTGATCTGGCCGTTGGCGGGGTCAAGTGTCAGGGTGTTGAAGGCGCGCTCGTGGGCTGAGTCATCGAGCAGGTAGAACAGCGTCGCTGGCTGCCCGCCGCCAGGTGGCAGGCGCAGGTTGTAGCTGGCAAGGCTTGGGCCGGCGGCATTCTTGAGGTTGTTCCAGATGGCGTCGTAATCGACCACCAGCGGCGCCGCCTTGGCATCCGCTGCTTGCGGTCCGGGGCGGCCACGACCTGCGCCGCGCTGCTGCTGTTCGCCGGCTGCGGGTTTGTCGGCGAGCAGTTTGTTCAGGCCCTCGCGGTACCAGTCGTACGACCAGAACAGGCCGGTCAGGGCAAACAGCAGGTAGAACAGCAGGCACCAGGTCCCGGCGACGGCGTGCAGGTCCCAGTTGAAGGCGCGGCCTTTCTTGGCCCAGTCGAAGCTCAGCCAGACCCGCCAGTTCAGGGCCCGGCGCGGCCAGCGCAGGTAAAGGCCGGAGAGGCAGAAGAAGATCAGCATCAGGGTGCAGGCACCGGTGATCTGCCGGCCGCTATCGCCCATGGCCAGGAAACGGTGCAGCTGCAGCATGAGGTTGAAGAAGCCTATCCCCGCGACCTCACCCTTGAGCTCGCCTGTGTAAGGGTCGGCATAACGCAGCTCGCCGCGGCGTTCGCCGGGCGGCGGCGTGAAGAAGAGGCGGGCGGCATTGTCGGCGTGGGTATCGACCCAGAGCATCGCCACCTTGTCGCCCTGGGCCAGTTCGGCGCGGCGCACCAGTTCCGGCAGCGGCAGCACGCCCTCCTGGCGCACCTCGACCTTGAGCACATCGGCGTTGAACAGGCGCAGCAGTTCTTCCTGGAACGACCAGATCGCACCGGTGATGCCCATCAGCGCCAGCACCAGGCCGGCGGTGATGCCAAAGAACCAGTGCAATTGGAACAGCGACTTCTTCACCACATCGATCACCTTGTGTTGCAGCCACAGACCGCGCGGCGTGCATTATGCCTTGATACGCAAAAGCCCCGCCCACAGGAATGATCGGGGCGGGGGCGTTCTGTTTCGTGCTCGACTGCACCGGCCTCTTCGCGGGCAAGCCCGCTCCCACAGGTGTTCCACAGGATTTGAGGATTGTGGTGTCCCTATGGGAGCGGCCTTGCCCGCGAAGAGGCCGGTGCAGACTAGCCCAGTCCCCTCATCAGAAGTGGACGCTGGTGGTCAGCAGCGCCGTGCGCCCGGCCGCCTGGTTGGCGAAGTGGGTGGAGAAGGCCTTGTCGTAGTACACCTCGTTGGTCAGGTTCTGCACGTTCAGTTGCAGATCGACGTTCTTGGTCAGCTTGTACGCTGCCATGGCGTCGTAGCGCACGTAACTGTCGACCATGGTGGTATTGGCCACGCTGCCATACACGTCATCCACATAGAAGGCGCCGCCGCCAACGGTCAGCTTCGGTGTGATGGCGTAGGTGGTCCAGAGGCTGGCGCTGTTGTTCGGCGTGTTCGGCAGCTGGTTGCCGTCGTTGGCCTTGCCCAGCGGGCCACCGTCGATCTGACGTGCCTGCATGTAGGTGTAGCCGGCGAACACCTGCCACTTGTCGGTGAGCTTGCCGCTGGCCGACAGCTCGATGCCCTGCACGCGAGTTTCGCCGACGTTCTCGTAGGTGGTGGTATTCACCTGGACGCGAGCGTTTTCCTTTTCGGTGCGGAACAGCGCAGCGGCCAGGGACAGGCGCTGGTCAAGCAGGTCCCACTTGGTACCGATCTCGTAGTTGGTCGTTTCTTCAGGTTCCAGGTCGCTGGACAGCAGGTTGCCCGAGCGGTCCGGCGTACCCGGCAGCGGGTTGCCTTCCTGGCCTTCCCCGAGCATCGCGCCCGGTGGCGTGGCGGAGGTGGCGTAGGACACGTAGATGCTGCCGTTGTCGGCCGGCTTCCACACCAGGCCCAACTGGCCGGTGATGAACTCGCTCTTGTCGCGGCCCTTGGCAGTGGTGGCGCCGGCTGCGGTGTAGGTCTTGTAGTCGGTGTCGAAGTGGTCGTAGCGCAGGCCCATGTTCAGCAGCCACTGCGGGGTCAGTTCGAGGGTATCGAAGACGTACAGCGCACGGGTCTTGCTGTTGGTGGTGGTGCCGGCGTAGTTGCGCGAGATCGCGCCGTTCCACGGATCGTCCGGGTTGGGATTGCTCAGCGAGGTGCAGTTGTAGCCGCTGGAGACGATCATGCCCGGGGTGCAGTTGGTGCTCGCGTTGCCGGGCGAGGCGGGCGTGGTGTCGGTGTTGACGTTGTACGAGGAGCGCTCGCTCTCTTCGCGGCTCAGTTCGATGCCGGTGGAGAAGCTGTTCTTCAGGCCGCCCAGGTAGAACTCGCCGAACAGGTCGGTCTGGTTGGTGGTGGTGGCGGTGTTGCCCACGCGGGTGTTGGCGCGGCGCCAGACACTGCCGTTGTTGACGTTGCCCTTGCTGTCGTCTGGCTGGGTGAGGATGTAGTCCTGCATGCTGTTGCCGTGGCGCAGGGTGTTCTTGACGGTCAGCGAGTCGGACAGGTCGTGCTCGACGGCGATGGTGGCGATGTCCACCCGCGATTTGCGGAAGTCGCGACCGGTCAGGCCGTAGAAGTTGTCGTGGTCGCCACCCGCGTAAGGCTTGCTCGGATTGGCCGAGGTACGGGCGCCGGTGCCGCCGGCCGGCACGGTGTAGGGGATGCCCGAATCCGGCAGGTCGTCGCTTTCCAGGTGGTAGTAGTCGAGGTTGACGCGGGTCGGGGTGCCGAGGCCGAAGGCCAGCGACGGGGCGATGCCCCAGCGGTCGTAATTGACCTTGTCGCGCCCGGCGACGTTGCTCTCGTGGGTCATCAGGTTCAGGCGCCCGGCCACGGTGTCGCTGAACTGGTAGTTGCCGTCGAAGGTGTAGCGCTGGGTCTGGTCGCTGCCCCAGGTCCAGGCGCCGTCGAGCGAGTTGCCGAGGTGGGCGCGCTTGCTCACCAGGTTGATGGTGCCACCTGCAGCACCACGGCCGCCAATGGCGGAGTTCGGGCCCTTGGCCACTTCCACCGATTCGATGGCGAAGATCTCGCGGGTCTGTGCGCCCGTGTCGCGCACGCCGTCCAGGTAGGTATCGCCTTGGGCGTCGAAGCCGCGGATGAACGGGCGATCGCCTTGCGGGTTGCCACCTTCGCCGGCACCGAAGGTGATGCCCGGCACGGTACGCAGCGCATCCTGCAGGCTCAGGGCGTTGGTGTCCTTGATCACCTGCTGCGGGATCACCGTGACCGAACGCGGGGTGTCCACCAGTGGTGCGGTGTATTTCTGCGAGGAGGCTTTTTCGACCTTGTACTCGGTGCTCGCCTGTTCGGCCTTGCCGTTGACGCTGGTGGCGTCGAGGGTGACCGGCTGGGCGGCTGCGGGATCGGCGGCATAGGCCGAGGTCGCGCTGAGGGCGACGCCGATGGCGCAGGTGAGCAGGCGTGGTGAGCTGACAGCGGATGGTACGTGGCGCATTTTGTTTTTGACCTTCCCCAAGGTGTGAAGGCCGCGGATGTTAATGTAAGCAATTGTAAGTAACAATTGAGACTCGTTACCATTCGCAAGAAACTTACAATCTTTACATTTTACCCTTACGGTTTTCCGGGTTCGTGCGTCTGCGGTCGTGGCCGCAAGGCAGGGGATTGCGCCAACGGCACTTGCCTGTCGCAAAAGGGAATCAATATCATTGGGCCTTTGCCCTCTGCCAGGTACCTCGCGCCATGCTTCTGCACATCCCCGGCCTGTTCGACGCCGACGAGATTTCCCGCATCCGCCAGGCCCTGGAGCAGGCCGACTGGGCCGATGGCAAGGCGACTGCCGGCTACCAGTCGGCCAAGGCCAAGCACAACCTGCAGTTGCCCGAAGGCCATGCGCTGGCCAAGGAGATCGGCAGCGCGCTGATCGACCGGCTGTGGCGCAATCCGTTGTTCATGTCGGCGGCGTTGCCGCACAAGGTGTTCCCGCCGCTGGTCAATTGCTACCGCGAAGGTGGCAACTTCGGTTTTCACATCGACAACGCGCTGCGCCAACCCAAGGGCAGCCCCGAGCGGGTACGCACCGACCTTTCGTCCACGCTGTTTCTCAGCGAGCCAGACAGCTACGACGGTGGCGAGCTGGTGATCCAGGACACCTACGGTGTGCAGCAGGTCAAGCTGGCGGCAGGCGATATGGTGCTGTATCCGGGCACCAGCCTGCACAAGGTCAACCCTGTGACGCGCGGCGAGCGCTTCGCGGCGTTCTTCTGGACCCAGAGCCTGGTGCGTGACGATGGCCAGCGCACGCTGCTGTTCGAGATGGACAACGCCATACGCCAGCTCGGTGCCGATGTGCCCGATCATCCGTCGCTGTTGCAACTGACCGGCACCTACCACAACCTGTTGCGTCGCTGGGCGGAGGTTTGAGCATGTCGTATCAGTTGCGACGCGAGGATGTGATCGATGTTGCCGAGCTCAAGTCGATGCTCGAGCACAGCCCCGGCAAGGCCGCCCAGGCGATTCTTGCCGCCGCGGGGCAGGGGGTGGTCGAGGCGCAGGCATTGCTTGGGCAGATTCTGCTCGACGGGCATGGGATCGAACAGGATGAGCGCCTGGCACGGCATTGGTTCGCCATTGCCGCCCAGGCCGGCAACGCCATGGCGTACAACATGCTGGGGCGATGCCTGGAGCACGGTTGGGGTGGTGAGATCGATCTGACCCAGGCGGCCATCCATTACGCAAAGGCCGCCGATGCCGACTCCGATTGGGGCCTCTACAACCTGGGCAACCTGTTGGCTACCGGTCGCGGGGTGCCAGTAAATCAGGCGCAGGCGCTGATCTGTTACGAGAAGGCGGCGCACATGGGGCATGCCAAGTCGATGAACCTGTACGGGCGTTACCTGGAGCAGGGCATTGCCACCACCGCGAGCCCTGCGCGGGCGGTACGCTGGTATCGGCGTTCGGCCGAGGCGGGGGATTTTCGCGGAATGTTCAGCCTGGCGCTGGTGCTTGTCGAACGAGGGCAAATCGAAGCGGCGTTTCCCTGGCTACGACGAGCCAGGCAGGAGGGCAACGAAAGCTTCCTGCGCAGCAGCGTGTTGACTTTGCGTGCCGGTGGGCCTTTGTTGGCTTGCGTTGCAGCGGACTACCAGGAGGAACTGGAGCGTCGCAGCCGCTCGTGAAGCATGGCGTCAGACCCGAGAAAGATTTCACGATTATCCAGCTAGGTCGTACTTGTGAAGATAGGGCTCATTTCAGCGATCTGAGGTCAACCATGAGTACTTATAACCAAGCTGCTTCATTTATCGCCGTTTTATCCTGTGAAACCAGCAAGGGCTCGGGCACGCTGACCGCCGGTAAACTCAAGGGAGCAAAGAGCGGGGGGGGCTACTACGGCAACGTTGATGTAGACCGCCGTGGTGATGTTTACCTCTGCAGCAGCGTCAACTTACAAAATCAAGAGCGTTTCTGGTTTGGTTGTTTCAACCGCGGTGAGCCGGAGCGCTATGACGTTCGTAGTTGGGCTCCAGGCAAGCCTCATCATGGGCAGCGCTTGGCTGTAGCCAGTGATGGCAGTCTGAGGATGGTTCCCGCTGTCGGTATTTCCTGCGACTGGCTTCTAAGCTGGGATGGCAAGCCATTGCGGCTTGGTCATGTCAACGAAATGGGCGGGCCAGCCTATGGCTTTGCCATGTCGCATGTCACTGCTGGAGGCTTGCGCCATGAAGCGCCGACCAGCGTTCGGACGGGATGGCATAACAAGATGCGCACAGGCAGTGGCGAGCAGGCTGGGCTCTGGATTCAGATTCAAGAGACTTGGGTAGCACAGCCCTGACACCCATCGTCTGGCTGAAAAGGCGCTTCGTGACGAAGCGCCTTTTCAGGTGTTACAGGTAGAACGCCTTCAGCGGCGGGAAGCCGTTGAACTCCACCGCGCTGTAGCTGGTGGTGTAGGCGCCGGTCGACAGCCAGTACAGGCGGTCGCCGATGGCCAGGTTCAGCGGCAGGCCGTACTTGTAGTTCTCGTACATGATATCGGCGCTGTCGCAGGTCGGGCCGGCGATCACCACTTCTTCGGCTTCACCTTTCTTCTCGGTCCAGATCGGGAACTTGATGGCTTCGTCCATGGTTTCGATCAGGCCGGAGAACTTGCCCACGTCGGTGTAGATCCAGCGCTCGACCGCGGTGCGCGACTTGCGCGCCACCAACACCACTTCGCTGACCAGGATACCGGCGTTGGCGATCAGCGAACGGCCCGGCTCCAGGATGATTTCCGGGAGGTCGTCACCGAAGTCTTCCTTGAGGAAGCGGATGATCTCTTCAGCGTAGGTTTCCAGGCTGTTGGTACGGGTGATGTAGTTGGCCGGGAAGCCGCCGCCCATGTTGATCAGCTTCAGCTCGATGCCGTCTTCTTCTTTCAGGCGCTCGAAGATCACCTTGACCTTGGCGATGGCCGCGTCCCAGACGCTGATGTCGCGCTGCTGCGAACCGACGTGGAACGAGATGCCATAAGGCACCAGGCCCAGGTCACGGGCCAGGATCAGCAGGTCCATGGCCATGTCGGTCTGGCAACCGAATTTACGCGACAGCGGCCAGTCGGCGGTGGTGGAGCCTTCGGTGAGGATGCGCACGTACACTTTCGAGCCCGGTGCGGCCTTGGCGATGTTGCGCAGGTCGGCTTCGGAGTCGGTGGCGTAGAGACGCACGCCCTTCTCGTAGAAGTAGCGAATGTCCTTGGACTTCTTGATGGTGTTGCCATAGCTGATGCGGTCGGCGCTGACACCACGGCCCAGCACTTTGTCCAGCTCGTAGATCGAGGCGATGTCGAAGCTCGAGCCTTTTTCCTTGAGCAGGTCGATGATCTCGACCGCCGGGTTGGCCTTGACTGCGTAGTAGACCTTGGCGAATTCGAAGCCCGCGCGCAGGTCGTCGTAGGCCTGGCTGATCATCTGGGTGTCGATGAGTACGAACGGGGTTTCCTGCTTGTCGGCGAACGCCTTCATTTTCTGGAAGGTGTCGCGCGCGAAATAGTCTTCGACCTGGATCGACATGCTTAGGGACTCCATGGGCAAACTGAAAAGATAAGTGGCTGCAAACTGAACGTCCTCCGTATCCCCACTTTGGTTCGCCTACTTCCCAAGGCATGTCGCCGAAAGCAAAAAGGTCGCTGTAAAAGCGGCGGCCTTGCTGTCTCGTCGTCAGTACTTGAGCCGGATGGATCGTTTCCAGCATGGACGTTCGGCGCGCACTTTAGGACGTGAGGAATGCAGAATCAACCCGCAATCCCAGCGTGTTCCCGTGCAATCGACGAGTAGCCATTTGAATAACCGACTCGTGTGACCGGCAGATGTTCCCCTGGTCAATTCCAGCGTAAAGAATTGTGGAATGGAGCATGTCGGCCCGTTGCTGGGTGAACCCGTTTCCATAGGCATCAGGGTGTTTGCGCCGTGCCGTGCTCGCTCGCGAAAAGCGCATGGGTGTTCATATTTATGGCCACGCCTGGCTGGCACCTCCGTGCCGGAATTCCTCGATAAATTTTTTGTTACCGAGGCAAAAAAATGCTCCCGTGAGGACAGTTGCACGCCGATTTGCCGCTTTTAATAAGAAGTATTATTATTTGCGACCTCTTGTCCCCGCCTCCCTGACGAGCCAGACCGTGTCCGGACACAAAGGCTTTCTCGACCACTATCACGAGCTGATCGGCACCTGGACGCGCAAGTTGCGCAGTCGTCAGCAGGCCGAGGACCTCGCCCACGATGCTTTCGTCCGCGTGCTGGAAAATCCGCGCGAGCAGGTCGAGCAGCCGCGTGCCTATCTGCACCAGACCGCACGCAACATCGCGGTGGATGGTTTCCGTCGCGAAGACCGGCGCCAGGCACTGGAACTGGAGCTGTTCGATGAGGGCGGTGCCCAGGGCGGTGACCCGGAAGCCTACATGCACGCACTGGAGCTGGCAGACACCGTCGAGCGGGCGCTGGCGCAACTGCCGGTCAATTGCCGGCGGGTGTTCATCTGGCAGAAACTCGAAGGCCTGACCCAGGCCGAGATCGCCGAGCGCATGGGTTTGACCAAGAATATGGTCGAAAAGTATATGATTCGCACGCTCCGACATCTGCGTGAGCACCTGGACGTGACCACCAGATGAGTCAGGAGACCCTTTCGATGAATCAGCAAGGCGCCGACAACCCGCGCGAACAGGCCGCCGACTGGTTTGTCCGCGTTCAGGATGCGCCGGATGACAGCGGCCTGCGCGAGCGCCTGCAGCGTTGGCTGGACGAGCGCCCCGAGCACCGGCAGGAATACGAACTGCTTGGCAGGTTGTGGTGTGCAGCCGATTTCATCCCTCCCGAACGCCTCGAGGCACTGTGTGAAACAGAGCCGGTGCGTCAGTTGCCGCGTCGGCGTCTGCTGCGTCAGGCCCTGGCCGCAGGCGTTGCGGTCGCCGCGCTGGGGCTGGGCTGGGCGGGGTGGCAGTATCAGCAGTTGAACCACCATGACGTGCTCGCCACGCAATTGGGCGAGCGCCGCCTGTTCGAGCTGCCGGACGGCTCGCGCCTGGAGCTGAACAGCGCGACGCGCGTCGAGGTCGCCTTCAGCGCCGGGCGCCGGCAACTGCGCCTGGAGACGGGCGAGGCGATGTTCAGTGTCGCCCACGATAGCAGTCGGCCCTTCGTGGTTGATACGGCCCAGGGCAGCGTCACCGTCACCGGTACCCGTTTCGACGTGCGCCAGGACAGCGGCCTGACCCGGGTTGCCGTCGAGCAGGGTTCGGTGAAGGTCGAAGGCGCGGCTGGCTCGCTGGCGCAGTTGGGCGCAGGGCAGGGCGCGCATATCGACCAGCAGGGCAAGGTCGCCGCGCCCTATGCGGTCAACGCCGCCTCGCTCACCGCCTGGCGCCAGGGCAAGCTGGTGTTCGACAACGCGACCCTCGCCGAAGTGGTCAGCGAGGTGTCGCGCTATCGCGCCCACCCGCTGCGTGTCGCTCCGGGCAAGGTCGCCAACCTGCGTCTGTCCAGTACCTTCAGCACCGACGACACCGACGCGTTGCTGCGGGCCCTGCCGAACATCCTTCCCGTGGCCGTGAAAGCCCATTCCGACGGCTCCAGCGAAATAATCGCGAAATAGATTCAGGTTTTTTCCGGTTCGTTCGTCTTCCTCGCCAGCTGCAACTGCCAAGCATTTCCATTTGCGCATGGTTGGCGTTTATCCGGACTTTCAGGACCTATCGAAGACGTGAACAACAACAAGCCCTTCCTTCGCCTGCGCCGCCTGGCGCTGGCCCTGGCGGTCAGCGCCGCCGCTGCGAACAGCTATGCCGAACAAGCTCCGGCCGCCATCCAGATCCAGGCCCAGCCATTGGCTTCGGCCCTGACTCAACTGGGCCAGCAGACCAGCCTGCAATTGTTCTTCAGCCCCGAGCTGGTCGCTGGCAAACAGGCGCCAGCGGTGTCTGGCAGCCTGGCCCCCGAGCAGGCCTTGCAGCAGCTGCTGCAGGGCAGCGGGCTGACCTACGAAATGTCCCAGGACACCGTGGTGGTCAAACCGGCCCAGAGCGCCGGCACCCTGACCACCGGCAGCCTGGAGCTGGCGCCGACCGATGTGAAGGTGGTGGGTGACTGGTTGGGCGATGCCGACCAGACCGTGGTGCAGAACCACCCCGGCGCGCGTACCGTGGTGCGCCGCCAGGAAATGGTCGAGCAGGGCACCATGAACGTGCGCGACGCACTGCGTGGTATCCCGGGTGTGCAGGTACAGGACTCCAACGGCACCGGCGGCAGCGACCTGTCGCTCAACGTCGGGGTGCGTGGCCTGACCTCGCGCCTGTCGCCACGCTCGACCGTGCTGATCGACGGCGTGCCGGCGGCCTTCGCCCCCTATGGCCAGCCGCAGTTGTCGATGGCGCCGATCTCCTCGGGCAACCTTGACAGCATCGACGTGGTCCGCGGTGCAGGCTCGGTGCGTTTTGGCCCGCAGAACGTCGGTGGCGTCATCAACTTCGTCACCCGGGCGATCCCGGAAAAAGCCACCGCCGAGCTGGGTACTACCCTGGAAACCTCCAAGTACGGTGGCTGGAAACACACCGAATCGGCCTTCGTCGGCGGTACTGCCGACAACGGCATCGGCGTTGCGCTGCTGTACTCCGGCGTCAACGGTAACGGCTACCGCCGCAGCAACAACGACAACGACATCGATGACGTGTTGCTCAAGACCCACTGGGCCCCTACCGACAGCGACGAGTTCTGGCTCAACTTCCACTACTATGACGGCCGCGCCGACATGCCCGGTGGCCTGACCCAGGCGCAGTTCGACCGCGACCCTTACCAGTCGGTGCGTGACTACGACTACTTCAGTGGTCGGCGCAAGGACGTCTCGTTCAAGTGGCAGCGCCAGCTCGACGAAGCCACCCAGTTCGAAGTGCTGACCTACTACACCGACAGCTTCCGCGGCAGCGCCATTGCCGCTCGCGACCAGCGCACTTTGTCGTCGTTCCCGCGCAACTACACCACCTTCGGTATCGAGCCGCGTGTGTCGCGGGTCTTCTTCACCGGGCCTGTGACCCAGGAAGTCAGCGTCGGTTATCGCTACCTGAAGGAAACCATGCGCGAGCAGGCCTCCCGCCTGGCGCTGATCGACAACGTGCCGACCGTCACCCCGACCGCCGATGGCCATGTCTACCAGGACCGTACCGGCGGCACCGAGGCCAGTGCCTACTACATCGATGACAAGATCGATGTCGGCAACTGGACCATCACCCCGGGCATCCGCTTCGAGCACATCAACACCGACTGGCGCGACCGTCCGGTGCTGGACAACAACAACCGCCCGGTGCCGGAGAAGAACCGCAGCATCACCAGCAACGAGCCGTTGCCGGCGCTGAGCGTGATGTACCACATGTCCGAAGCGTGGAAGCTGTTCGCCAACTACGAGACCTCGTTCGGCAGCCTGCAGTACTTCCAGTTGGGTCAGGGTGGTTCGGGTGACAACACCGCCAACGGCCTGGAGCCGGAGAAGGCCAAGACCTACGAGATCGGTACCCGTTATGACGACGGCCACTTCGCGGGCGAGCTGACGGCGTTCTACATCGACTTCGACGACGAACTGCAGTACATCAGCAACGACGTGGGCTGGACCAACCTGGGTGCGACCAAGCACCAGGGTATCGAGGCATCGGTGCGTTATGACCTGGCGGGCCTGGATCCGCGTCTGGACGGTCTGTCGGCCAATGCCGGTTTCACCTACACCCGTGCCACCTATGAAGGCGAGATCCCTGGCTTCAAGGGCCGCGACCTGCCGTTCTACTCACGTCAGGTGGCCACTGCCGGGCTGCGTTACCAGATCAACCGCTGGACCTGGAACCTGGACGCCTACGCTCAATCCAAGCAGCGCGCACCGGGCACCGGGGTCAATGCCGATGGCAGCTTCACCGGCAACTACATCACCCGGCCGAGCGCCGATGGGCAGTACGGCAACATTCCGGGCTATGTGACCTGGCATGCTCGTGGTGGCTATGACTTCGGTCCGCAGCTGTCGAACCTGAAGCTGGCGGCGGGGGTGAAGAACATCTTCGACAAGCAGTACTACACCCGCTCCAGCGACAACAACGCCGGGTTGTACGTGGGTGAGCCGCGCACCTTCTATGTACAGGCCAGTGTAGGGTTCTGATACCGAGTCGCCCCATTCGCGGGCAAGCCCGCTCCCACAGGTACAGCGCCAGCCTCAAGGCTTGCAGAAGACCTGTAGGAGCGGGCTTGCCCGCGAATAGGCCCGTACAGCACTACATATCCAGGATTTGATTCGACATTGGCGAGGCGCAAAGCGCCCCTGGCAATCTAAAGGGCCACCGCCTCCGCAGGCGACACGATGCTGGTCTTCGCTCCCCGCGACCTACCCGAACTCAAGTAAGCCGCAATAGACTCCTGGGTCACCTCACCCAGAAACACTTGCTCGGCATCCAGCACCGGCAACCAGGCCCGATTGAACTCGTACATGCGCGACAGCAGGATGCGCAGGTGCTCGTCATGGGCCGCGGTGGCATTGAACGGTCGCAGGAAGTCCCCACAGGTGCCTTGCTGGCGGTGCATGTCGCGCCGGCGCACATACCCCATCGCCTTGTTCGCCGCATCGGTGACCACCACGTAGCGACGGTCGTGCTCGTCGAGCAACTCCAGCGCCTCGCTCACCGGGGTCTCGGGGCTGACCGACGGCGCGTTGTCCGCGGCATCTTCTGCGCGCACCAGCAGCAGGCGCTTGAGGGTGCTGTCCTGGCCGACGAAGTTGCTGACGAAGTCATCCACCGGGTGCGCCAGCAGCGTGTCCGGGTGATCCAGTTGCAGCAACTTGCCCGCGCGGAAGATGGCGATCTTGTCGCCCAGCTTGATGGCCTCGTCGATGTCGTGGCTGACCATGATCACGGTCTTGTTCAGCGCCCGTTGCATCTCGAAGAACTCGTTCTGGATCATCTCGCGATTGATCGGGTCGACCGCGCCGAACGGCTCGTCCATCAGCAGCACCGGGGCCTCGGCCGCCAGCGCGCGGATCACGCCGATGCGTTGCTGCTGGCCACCCGACAGCTCGCGCGGGTAGCGCTGCAGGTACTGCTTGGGCTCGAGCTTGATCATGCTCATCAGCTCGCGGGCACGATCGTGGCAGCGCTGCTTGTCCCATCCGAGCAGGCGCGGCACCACGGTGATGTTCTCCTCGATGGTCATGTTGGGGAACAGGCCGATCTGCTGGATCACGTAGCCGATGTGGCGGCGCAGGGTGACCTCGTCGAGTCCGGTGGTGTCTTCGCCATTGATGAACACCTGGCCGGAGGTCGGGGTGATCAGGCGGTTGATCATCTTCAGCGTGGTGCTCTTGCCGCAGCCCGAAGGGCCGAGGAACACGCAGATTTCGCCTTCGTTGACGGTGAGGCTGACCGAGTCGACGGCTTTGACGTCCTTGCCGTTGACGTCGAAGGTCTTGCTGAGGTTCTTGAGTTCGATCATGAGCGCAGTCCTTCTGGAGTCAGGGCACGTTGCAGGGTTTGCAGGAGCAGGTCGGCGATGATCGCCAGCAGGCTGACCAGCACGGCGCCGACCAGCAGCATCGACATGTCGCTGCGGCTGATGGAAGTGAGGATGAGCACGCCCAGGCCACCGGCACCAATGGTTGCGGCGATGGTCATGACGCCGATGTTCATCACCACGGCGGTGCGTACGCCAGCGAGGATCACCGGTACCGCGATGGGCAGCTCGACCATGCGCAGGCGCTGGCCGAAGGTCATGCCGATGCCGCGTGCCGCTTCGCGGATGCCGGGCTCGACGTTGGTCAGGGCCAGGTAGGTGTTGCGCAGGATCGGCAGCAGCGAATAAAGGAACACCGCGGTGATCGCCGGCAGCGGGCCGAGGCCCTGGCCGAACTTGCTGTAGAACGGCAGCAGCAGGCCGAACAGGGCGATCGACGGGATGGTCAGCAGCACCGTGGCGCTGGCCTGCAGCGGGCCGGCCAGTACCGGGAAGCGGGTCATCAGGATGCCCAGCGGCACGCCGATGACGATGGCCAGGCTGACGGCGATGCCGACCAGCATGATGTGTTGCCCGGTCAGTTGCAGGACCAGGGCCCAGTCGAGATGGGCGAAGGTATCGAACAGGTTCATCGCGCGACCTCGCTGAAGGCATGTTCACGCAGGAAAGCGGCGGCCACGCTGGACGGGCTCTGGTGCTCGACATCGACCTTGGCGTTGAGCTGGCGCATGGTCTCGTCGTCGAGCGTCTCGGCCAGCGGCTTGAGCAGGTCGGCCAGTTGTGGATGGGCGTCGAGCACCGCCTTGCGCACCACCGGCGCGGCGGTGTAGTCGGGGAAGTAGTGCTTGTCGTCGTCCAGCAGCTTGAGGTCGAAGGCGTTGAGGCGGCCGTCGGTGGTGTAGACCAGGCCGGCGAACACCTGGTTGTTGCGCAGGGCGGTGTAGACCAGGCCTGCATCCATCTGGCGGATGTTGGCGCGCCCCAGTTGCATGCCGTACATCGCCTGCAGGCCATCGAGACCGTCGGGGCGATTGGCGAACTCGGTGTCCAGCGCCACCAGGTGCTTGCGTGCCTGTTCGTCCTGCAGCACCTGGTTCAACTGGCTGATGCTGGTGACTTGCGGGTAGGCTTCGGCGACCTTGCGTGGCAGGGCCAGGGCATAGGTGTTGCTGAACTTGGAAGGGGTCAGCCAGATCAGGTCCTTCTTCGCATCCAGGGCCTTGACCTTGTTGTAGGTCGCTTCGGCGCTGGGCATGCGTTCCTCGATGTGGTTGTAGGAGACCAGCGATACTCCGGTGTACTCCCACATCAGGTCGAGCTGCCCGGTTTCGTGGGCCTGGCGCGCCAGGCTGCTGCCCAATCCGCCGGTGACTCGGACCTGGAA
>NZ_JBNFMU010000037.1:0-10876 GCF_049942315.1 Pseudomonas wayambapalatensis | reverse complement strand
CAGGTGGGGTGGTGGAGGGTACCCCCCCCTGGGTTTCGGTCCCCTCCTTCACTCTTCCCTCCTTCTATTTCCCCCCTCCCCCCTCCCCCCGAGCTCGCCCCGGGCAGGGTGCGAAAAGCGACCTGATATTTCTGCCAGTTGTGCTGCAGCCCAGACCGCTCGATCATTTCGGCATCGCTGATCGAGGCAGGGATGCCCTAATGAAGAACCGTATCCGGGCCATACAAATCGGCTTGCTTGTGCTGTTGGCAGCAGGGATTCTGGTCGCGCTGCAGGTTCGCAAGGAGCCACTGATCACCCCCGCGCCCCCCCAGCAGGCGGAGCAGCCCAGCGCCCGTCCTGGCACAGGCTGAATCGCATCAGTCGCGGCCAAACCGCAACGGGCGTGGCTGGTCTATAGTCAGATCAACTGACGAGGATCCGCCATGACCCATCCTTCCGGAACTGACGAGCGCAGGCGCTTCCAGCGCATCGACTTCGACGCCCCCACCGAGCTGAAGCAGGGCAGCCGGCGCTGGCCGGTGAAACTGCTCGACCTGTCGCTCAAGGGCCTGCTGGTCGAGCGGCCGGAGCCCTGGGACGCCGACCTGACCCAGGATTTCGATGCGCTCATCCACCTCGACAAAGAGGTCAAGGTCCGCATGCAGGTGGAACTGCGCCACGAAGAACCCACTCGCCTGGGTTTCGTCTGCCTCTATATCGACGTCGATTCGATGACCCATCTGCACCGTCTTGTGGAGCTGAACCTGGCCGACAGCACCGAAATGATGCGCGAACTTCGCGAACTTATCGAAGATTGAAATCTTTTAGCCTGCTAAGAAAATGACCCACCCCTATTTCCTGCCCATCTAGACAGCTTTTCACAGGCTGCCAAGCTTTTTGTACACACCCTTCTAAACCGCCCTCCCCATATTGGAACGCTATCTGCATTGCGGTCAGGAACACCGTCCTGCCGGGTCTGCGGCTGCCCAGATCAAAATATTGTATACAATTTATCTGGCAATATTTTGTCGGAGCTGTCTACAGTATCGGCACAACAATAAACAGAGAGCCTGCTCCAATGACTACGTCCACCAGCACGTCTCCTGCCAAGCGCCCCGAGGACGAAAACCTCGGGCTTGGTGCCAACCTGGCTTATGGCCTGCAGCATGTCCTGACCATGTACGGAGGGATCGTCGCCGTGCCACTGATCCTGGGTCAGGCCGCCGGCCTGGCCCCGGCGGAGATCGGCCTGCTGATTGCCGCATCGTTGTTTGCTGGCGGACTGGCCACCTTGTTGCAAACCCTCGGGCTACCCTTCTTCGGCTGCCAGTTGCCACTGGTACAGGGCGTGTCGTTCGCTGGCGTGGCCACCATGGGGGCGATTCTCGGCAGCCAGGGCGGCGGAGGCCTGCCGGCGGTGCTGGGCGCAGTCATGGCGGCATCGCTGATCGGCTTTCTGATCACTCCGGTGTTCTCGCGAATCACCAAGTTCTTCCCGCCGCTGGTCACCGGCATCGTCATAACCACCATCGGCCTGACCCTGATGCCGGTGGCCGCACGCTGGGTGATGGGCGGCAACAGCGCCTCGCCGGAGTTCGGCAGCATGGCCAACATCGGCCTGGCGGCGCTGACCTTCGCCATCGTCCTGCTGCTGAGCAAGCTGGGCAGCGCCAGCATCTCCCGCCTGTCGATCCTCCTGGCCATGGTCGCCGGCACGCTGATCGCCTGGGCACTGGGCATGGCCGATTTCAGCAAGGTCGGCGAAGGCCCGATGTTCGCCTTCCCCACGCCATTCCACTTCGGCATGCCGACGTTCCACATCGCGGCGATCCTGTCGATGTGCATCGTGATCATGGTGACCTTGGTGGAGACCTCGGCGGATATCCTCGCGGTCGGTGAGATCATCGACACCAAGGTCGACTCCAAGCGCCTGGGCGACGGCCTGCGCGCCGACATGGCATCGAGCATCCTGGCGCCGATCTTCGGCTCCTTCACCCAGAGCGCGTTCGCCCAGAACGTCGGCCTGGTGGCCGTGACCGGGGTGAAGAGCCGCTACGTGGTCGCCACCGGCGGGGTGATCCTGGTGGTGCTCGGCCTGCTGCCGATCATGGGCCGGATCATTGCCGCAGTACCCACCCCGGTGCTGGGCGGTGCAGGCATCGTGCTGTTCGGCACCGTGGCGGCGAGCGGCATCCGCACCCTGTCGAAGGTGAACTACAAGAACAACGTCAACCTGATCATCGTGGCCGCCTCGCTGGGCTTCGGCATGATCCCTATCGCCGCGCCGAACTTCTACCACCAGTTCCCCAGCTGGTTCGAAACCATCTTCCACTCGGGCATCAGCTCGGCGGCGATCATGGCGATCCTGCTGAACCTGATCTTCAACCACTTCACCGCCGGCAACTCGGACCAGCAGTCGGTATTCGCCGCCGGGTACGAGCGCACCATCCAGTATTCGGACATCTCGGTGCTGCGCGATGGCGACTACTTCAAGGATGGCAAGCTGTTCGATGCCGATGGCAACGAAGTGCCGGTGATGGACATCGATGAACACGGCGAACAGGTGCTCAGACGCAAGGCGGTGGCGGAGCACTGACAGGATGCAAAGCCCATAGAAGCGGTGCAGCCATCAAGCGACACCGCCTTCAACCGCGCGCCACGAAGTACCCGTTCAATACCTCCACATCCTTGGCATCCAATACCCCCGCCAAGTAGCGCAACTGCACCCAGGCCCGCAGGTACTCATGCCGGGCCTGGGCCAGATCACGCCGCGCCCCGTACAGCTGCTGCTCGGCATCGAGCACATCGAGGTTGACCCGCTCTCCCCCCTGCACGCTGCGCCGGGTCGCCTCGACCAACGCACTGGCCGCATTCACTGCCATCCCGTAGGCGCGGATCTTCGCGGTGCTGCTGGCGCACAGGTTGAACTGGCGACGCAACTGATTGAGCGTGTCGCTGACCTGCGCATCGACCTGGAACTGCAAGCCATCGCGCTCGGCCTGCGCCTGGCGCACCCGCGCCGACACACCACCACCGGCAAACAACGGCACGCTCAGTTGGATGCCGACGCTGTCGGTGTCGTAGCGCTGGTTGTAGGTACTCTCCGAGCTCGAACTGGAAATTCCCTTGCTGACGTAGGCACTCAGGCTCGGCAGGTGCCCGGCACGTTGACGCTCCACCCCTTGGGCTGCGACGTCCAGCGCATGCCGCTGGCTGGCCAGCTCGGCGTTGTGCGCCAAGGCCAGGTCGCGCCAGGGCTCGAAACGCGCTGGCACCAGCGGCTGCACCGAGCGCGACGGCAACATCGGCGCGAGGTCTTCGGCGCCGACCGCCTCACCGATGATCGCCTGCAAGCTGCGCAAGGCCGCGTCGAGATTGTCGCCGGCCTCGATCTCCTGAGCCTGGGCCAATTCGTAGCGGGCGCGCGTCTCCAGCACATCGGTGCGGGTGCCTTCGCCATTCCTGAGCAAGCGCTCGTTGAGCTGCAGTTGCTCGGCAAAGGTACGCCGCTGGGCCTGGGCCAGGGCGATCTGCTCGTCGGCGAACAGCGCTTCGCTGTAGGCGGAGAACACCCTCACCATCAGTTCCTGGCTGCGACCGCGCAGGCGCTCGTTGGCCATCGCTGCCTGGGCCACGCCACGGCGATAGTCGCTCCACACTGCGTAGTCGAACAACGGCTGCTGCAGAGTCAGGGTCGAGGTGTAGCTGCGGTAGTCACGCTGGCTGGTCACATCGCCGAACTGACTGCGCTGGGTCACCTCCGAGTCGTTGCGTGCACGGTTGTAGCGATAGGAGAGATTCGGCAACAGCCCCGCGCGGCCGATGGCGAGGTTCTCGACGCCGGCATCGCGCTCGGCGATGGCCGCGTGCAAGGTCGGATCATTACGCAGGGCCAGGGCGTAGGCATCGCTCAAGTCCAGGGCATGCGCTGGCAAAACCAGGCCCAACAACAGGATGGGCAACAACAGGCGCATCGGCTCACTCCTCGCTCAGGGCGATGTGCACCCGGTCGGCCAGCGGCTTGAACAGGTAGCTGAGCAGCGATCGCTCACCACTGCGCACGAAAGCTTCCACCGGCATGCCCGGGCGGATATCCAGGCCAGCCAGTTGCCGCGCGCCCTCGTCGCTGACCTTGATGCGCACCTGGTAGTAAGGCTGCTGGGTCTTTTCATCGAGCAGGCGGTCGGCCGAGACCAGGCTCACCTCCCCCGCCACCCGTGGCGTGGTGCTCTGGTTGAAGGCGACGAACAGCAACTCCACCGGCAGGCCCGGGCGCAGGCGATCGACGAGCTCTACTGGCGCGCGAGCATCGACCAGCAACGGCGCATCGCGGGGGACGATTTCCATCAGCTGTTGACCACGCGCGATCACCCCACCGTTGGTGAACACACTCAGCCCCACCACGGTGCCGGCGACCGGCGCGCGCACCTGGGTGTGGGCCAGGTCGAACTCGGCGCTGCGCAGGCGATTGCCCAGGTCCTCTGCGCTGGCCTGGGACTCGCTCAACTGCTGGCGTACCTCGTTCTGGAACTCCTGGCGACGCTGGCTGGCACGCAGCTTCAACTCCTGTACCTGGCGCCGGGTGCGGCCGATGTTGCCGAGGTCTTCGGCAATCGAGCCATTGACCTGCGCCAGCAGGCGCTCGCTGTCGAGCAGGCGGTTACGCGGGATGTAGCCGTCACGGGCCAGCTCGCGCAGGCCGCGCAACTGCTCGTCGAGCGCCTCGCGCTGGGCCTGCTTGCTGCTCATCGAACCTTGCAGGCCGCTGAGCGACGCTTCGGCACCGGCGATGCTTTCGTTCAAGCCCGCCAGTTCCAGGCTCAGCGCCTGGGCCCGGCTGGTGCGTAGTTGTCGCTGCGTTTCCAGCGCAGTCGCCACCCAGGGGGTGGCGGCTTCGGCGAGCAGATCGGCCGGAAAGGTCACGCTCTGCGCCGAATCGCGCTCAGCCAGCAGCCGCGCCTCCATGGCCCGCGCATTCACGTACTGCACCCGCAACGAACCCTGCTGGGCCTGGGCTTGGGTCGGGTCGAGGCTGAGCAGCACCTGGCCCGCCTGCACCTGATCGCCGTCGCGCACCGAAAGCTGACCAATCACCCCGCCCGTGGGGTGCTGCACCGCCTGCCGACTGCCGGCCACCACCACATTGCCACTGACCGGCACGCCCTTGTCCAGCGGCGCCAGCGCCGCCCATGACAGGAAGCCACCAAAACCGGCCAGCACCAGCCAGCGTCCGGCCTTCGCCGGGCCGCGGGCGTCGTCACGCAGGGGGTGGATATTGCCCGTCGCAGCAGGGCCGGGCGCGGGGGGAAACAACGGGTGCACACTCATGTTCACGATCTCTGACCACCCTGGTTGAAGCTGTAAGTCACGCCGGTACGCACCGCGGCAGGTGGCGGGGCGCTGGGGGGCGCAGGCCGGGTGGCGGCCTGCAGCACCCGCGTGGTCGGGCCGAACTGCTGCATCACTCCGCCGTGCAGCACCAACAGCTTGTCCAGCCCCAGCAGCAGGCTCGACTTGTGGCTGATCATCACCAGTGTCCGGCCCCGCGCCTTGAGCTCGGCGAGCGCTGCCAGCAAGGCGCGCTCGCCAGCTTCGTCGAGGTTGGCGTTGGGTTCGTCGAGCACCACCAGCGCCGGCAGCCGGTACAGTGCCCGGGCCAGGCCGATGCGCTGACGCTGCCCACCAGACAGCCCCGCGCCGCCCTCGCCCAATTGCGTGTCATAACCCTGCGGCAGTTGCAGGATCAGCTCGTGTACCCCGGCCAACTGCGCGGCCGCGACCACTTCCGAGGCGTCCACCGCACCAAGCCGCGCGATGTTGTCGGCAATGCTGCCAGCGAACAGTTGCACGTCTTGCGGCAGGTAGCCGATGTGCGCGCCCAACGCCTCAGGCTGCCACTGCGCCAATGCAGCGCCGTCCAGGCAGACCTTGCCCGACTCCGGATTGGCAGCGCCTACCAGCAAGCGGGCCAAGGTCGATTTGCCGGAGCCGGAAGCGCCAATCAGCCCCAGCGACTCACCGGCGGCCAGCTCGAACCCGATGCCGCTCAGACAAGGACGCTGCCCACCTGGCACCCGCGCATTCAACTGCTCGACCCGCAACCGCCCCTGTGGCGCTGGCAGCGGCATCCCGCTGGGCAGAGGCGGATAACGGCGCAGCAGCAACCCCAGGCGCTCGGCACTCTGGCGCGCCGAACCCCATTGGCGCCATACACCGATCAACTGATCGATCGGCGCCAGCACCCGGGCCATGAGGATGGAGCCGGCGATCATCATCCCCGGGCTGATCAGGTGCTCCAGCGCCAGCCACGCCCCCAGCCCCAGCACCAGCGACTGCAACGCCAGGCGCACGCTCTTGGACACCGCAGTGATTGCCGCGCTGCGCTCGCTGCCCAGGTTCTGCCGGGCCAGAAAGCCATGGTGCAGCAGGCTCCAGCGCTGGCGCACAGCGCCGAGCATGCCCATGGCGGCGATCGCCTCGGCATTGCCCAGGTTGCTCGAAGCCTGCTGCATCGCCTGCTGCGACAACCGCCCGGCTTCGATGAACTCGCCTTGGGTCAGGCGCTCGTTGAGCCAGGCCAGCCCGGCCAGCAGCAGCGCGCCAACCACTGCCAGCAAGCCCAGCCATGGGCTGAACAGAAAGATCACCAGCAGATACAGCGGAAACCAAGGGGCATCGAAGAACGCGAACAGCGCTTGCCCGGTGGCGAACTGGCGCAACTGGGTCAGGTCGCCCAGGGCCTGCTGGGCACTGCCCTTGTGGCCGTCGAGGCTGGCCTGGAACGAGGCGTCGAACACCCTCGGGTTGAGCTGCAGGTCCATGCGCGTACCCAGGCGAATCACCACCAGGCTGCGCAGCCACTCCAGCACACCCAGAAACGCAAACAGGCCCAGCACCATCAGGCTGAGCATCAGCAAGGTCATCTCGTTGCCCGACGACAGCACCCGGTCGTAGACCTGCAGCATGTACAGCGCCGGCGCCAGCATCAGCACGTTGGCCACGGCGGTGAACAGGGCGATGTTGCCCAGCCCGCCACAGCAGGACTTGAGGGTCTGCCACAGTTCATCGGCAGCGGCGTTGCGCGGTGTACTCATCGATGACCTCGAAGGACGAGGCGGCGCCGCCATTGACCCGGCAGCCGCCACCTCGCAGAATTTCGCAGCACCCCGGCCCGGGCCCGACAAGACATGGGCCAGGGTGCAGGCAACACGGCCAATGACAGAGCGATCTGCCATTGGCCTTTTTCATGCCCGGCCTCAGGCCGCCAGGGCCAGGTCCTCAGGCAACGCCTGAACACCCACTGCCTCGGCTGCAGCGAAGCTCGACGCCCCGCCACCGAGTGCCGCGGCGATGGCGTCGAAGGTGCTGTCGGTCGACACGCCGTAGCTGGCCAGCAAGGTATCCAGTACGCCTTCCAGCGCCGAGGTGTTGCCCTGCATCAGGCCGTAGATCACGCTCTGTACTTCGTTGCCGGCACGGCCAGCGCCCAGCGCGGCGTCCAGGTCCAGGCCGTTGAAGCTGACCACGTAGTTGCTCAGGCTGAAGTCGCTGCCACCGCCACCGCCGAGGACTTCGCCGAGGCTGACGTTGTCCAGCGAACCCCACAGGTAGTGGTTCTGGTTGTCGCCCGGCGCCTTGAGCGGATCGAAGACGTAGTGCAGGCCGTTGGCGGTGTCGGAATCGGCGATGAAGGCGTAGTCCGAACCATTGGCGCCATGGGTGGCGTACTGGTCGCCATCACGGCTGCCATTGCTGAAGCCGCCGGTGTTGCTGTAGCCGTGACCGGCGGTGACGAAACCTGCGCTCCAGAAGGCCAGGTAGTCGTCGACGGTGGCGCTGCCGAACGCTGGATCGTAGGTGACGGAAATAGTCATGACGGTTCCTCTGTGCTGCTTGGTTGAGACGAAGGCGTCTTGCCCTCGTGTTGCCCGGAGTGGGCGAACCCAGGTGTTTCAGAATCGGTATTCGAGCATGCCGCTCAAGGTCCGGCCGCGGGCCAGGGACAGGTTGTTGACGTCGCCCATGGCCACGAAATAGGCCTCGTCGGTGGCGTTCTCCAACGACAGCGCCAGGTTCAGGCTGGGGGTCATCCAATAGCTGGCGTACAGGTCATAGACTTTGTATTTGGGCCACATGGCCTGGTCGATCTGGCTGTAGCCGTGGGTGTCGAGGTTCTTGCCGTTGCCTTCGCTGTAGCGCAGGCGCATGCCGACATCCAGGGTCTTGTCGAGAAAGCGCATGCCCAGGGTCAGCGAGCCGCGGTCGGCCGGCATGTAGGACGCGTTGCCCATGATGTCGCCGCAGCTGACGCGGTTGTTTTCCGTGGCATTGGCCTCGGCCCGCGAGACCCGTACCGGCAGCATGATGATGCGGCTGCCGACCCGCACCGGGCGCAGCACGGTTCCGGCGCTGACCAGCTGTTGGGCGCCGCCCAGGTAGAACTGGTTGGAGCAGAAGTCGTTGCTGCCGATCATGTGGGTGTAGCTGAGCTGGCCGTAGTAGTCACCAGCGTCATAGTCGAGGCTGTATTCCACACCACGAAATTGCGTGGTCTCGAGGTTGTTCTGGTACACCGAGCGGCCCAGGGCGATGCCCGATACGCTGGAGCCGGGCAGGCTGGCGTTGGTGTCGAGAAACGAAAAGTTGTCGATGCGCGTATCGAAGTAGGCGATCTTGGCTGCGAAGCGGTCGCCACTGCGCAGCAGCGACTCCTTGAAGATGTTCAGCCCCAACTCCCAGTTGTGCGACTCCTCGGCCTTGAGGAAGGGGTTCGGGTAGACCATCTCGTTACCACCGCCATGCGGGCGGCCGCTCATGTACGCCTCGGTCACCGCCGGCGGACGCCAGCCACGGCCCCAGCGCGTGTAAACCTGCAGCCAGTCCAGGCCCGGTTTCACGGCGACGCCGAAGGTCGGCGAGAAACGGCCTTCTTCGCGGTCTTCCTCGAACAACAGGTCGGTGCGTTGACGGCGCAGGTTGGTCTCGGTGACGCCCTCGGGGTACATCCAGGTGGTGACCCCGGTCTTGCCGGTCAGGCGATAGCGGTCATAGCGCAGGCCGGCATCGACCACCAGCCAGTCGTCATGCTCGTAGCTGAGGTTGCCGAACAGGCTGGCCATGACCCGCTTGCCCTTGGGGTTGGCACCCTGCACGTAGGGCAGCGACTCGGTTTCGTTGACCGCGGCGATGCGGTTGGTGCTGGGGCGGAAGGTGTCCTGGAACGCCTCGCTGCCGTAGTTGAAGGTCAGGCTGTCGGCCTGGAACAGGTGCCAGCGCGAGGTGTTCTGCAGTTGCAGACCCCAGGTGTCGGTCTGGTAGCGGTCGGTGTAGTCCTCGACGCGGTTGCCGCTGTTCTCGGACGAAGCGTTGTTGGCGTTCCAGCGATCCTGGCGGGTGGTGACGTAGTAGAGCTTGGCCTTGAAGTCGATCAGCTCGTTGGGGTTGAAGCTGTAGTCCAGGGCCGCGTTCCTGGCGTTGATGTCGTTGGTGCCGGTGACGCGGTAGTAGTAGTTATGGCTGCCGGAATCCTTGACGGTCCAGGCGTCCTTGCTGTCGGTGTCGGTCTCGAAGTAGCTGAACTGCAGGCGTTGCTCGTCGGGCAGGTTCAGGCCGAGCTTGAAGATCTGCGAGCGGGTCACGCTGTCCATCCCGCCGACCTCGCCGTTGAGCCAGCTCTTCCAGGCCTGGCGGTCCTCGAGCTTGCCGCGCATCTGGGTGCCGAGATTACCGGCGTTTTGCGTGCCGCTGCGGTAATCGCCGAAATGCCGCTCACTGTGGCCGACCAGGATGTCGCCGACTTCATTGCCCACGGCGAACAGCGCGCTGCCATTGAAGTAGGTGCCGTTGCCCAGCGCGCCGATGCCATGCCCGGCGCGCAGGCGACCGCCGACCTCCTTGCCCGGCGCGAGCAAGTCGCGGGCATCGATGGTGCCGAAGCTGGCGATCCCGCCGATCACCCCGGCGCCGCCCATGCCAGCGGAGGTGCCTTTGTCGATCTCGACGTTCTGCACGAACTCGGGGTCGATGAACATCACGCCGTTGCGCTGCTGATGGCCATTGACGCTGAAGTTCTGGCGCATGCCATCGATGTTCATGTTGACCCGGCCGTAGTCCTGCACGCCGCGGATGTTCACCGACAGCCCGGGGTCGCGCTGGTTGACCGCGGTGTACACGCCGGCGGTCTGCTCGAGCATGTCGGCAGCGTGGCGCGGAGGGCGCTGGTCGATATGCTTGCGGGTGACGACGCTGACCGAGCGCGGGGTCATGTAGACCCAGTCGCCGTCACGGGTGGACTCGACGTGGGTCGCACCCAATTCCAGCGCCTGGTCGCCCGATTCCACCCGCTCCAGCCCCACTTGGCCAGCTGCGCTGAAGCGATAGCGTACCGGCGTGCCTTGCAGCAGTTGGCGCAGGCCATCTTCGGCGGCATGCGCGCCCTGCAGGCCTGCACTGTTCAGCCCGGCCAGCTTGCGGCTGTCGAAGAACACCTGCACACCCGACTGTTCGGCGTAGGCCAGCACGGCGCTGTCGAGCGCCTGGGCCGGGATGTCGAACTGGATCAGTTGGCGGCTGGCGGCGTTGGCCGCTGGCGCGGCGTGGGACATGCCGATCCCCATCGGCAAGGCACAGGCGCCCAGGACCAGGCTGCTGGCCAGGGCGAGGCGACCGAAAGGTCGAAGGGTCTGTTGTCGTGGCGTGGTCACTGCGAAGGCTCGTCTGTTGTTGGCGCTTTCTAGTAATGAAAATCAATCTCAACAATCAGACGCGCAGGGGTGGAAAAGTCAGTAAGGGAAAATGAAAAAAGATTTTGCGGGGGGGTTGGAAGGGGCTGAGATCACCGGCATCGCCGGGGTCAGAAACCGCGGTGTCCTTTTCGCGGGCAAGCCCGCTCCTA
>NZ_JBNFMU010000036.1:0-11883 GCF_049942315.1 Pseudomonas wayambapalatensis | reverse complement strand
GCCTCGGGGGCCTGCGCGGCGCGAGCCTGGATCAGACCGTGCAAGCTACACCGTAGCGCCTGATTTTACGGCCGCTTCGCGCCCGATCGCGGGACCAGCCCGCTCCCACAGGAATTGGGCTGGGCTTTGAATTTTGAGCAAGACAGTTGCCACACGATTGCGACGCCGTTACTGCCCAGCGAGCTTGTCGAAGGCCTTGTCCAACGCCGCATCGGCATCCACCAGCTTCTGCCGGTGCAGCTTCATCCAGTCCTGGTCCGCCGCCAGGCGCTTGCCCGCTTCCATCAGCATGCGTCGCACTTCGTTCGGCTGCGGCCCGCCAGTGCCCTGGCGGCTCTCGACCATCGCCCGTGGCGAAAGGCTGGCGCGGAACGCAGCCTCGCTCAGCGGCAACTGATCATCCTGCCATTTGTACTTCTTCGCGGCCTGGGTGTAGAGCGCCTGGGCATCGGCGTAGGCGAAGTCCTTGGGCAGCGTGCCCTCGGCGCGGGCCTTTTCGACGATCAGCGAGGCGAAGCTGTGGCCGATGCGGAACGGCACGTGGTGCTGACGCTCCAGAGTGTCGGCCAGCTCCATCGACGTGGTCCAGTCGGCGTCCAGCTCTTCTTCGGCGCGGGCAGCGTTGATCTGCAGGGCATCGAGCACCAGGTCCATGCGCTCGAACATCTCGTTGGCCGACTTGAACAGCCCCAGGTCGTCGAACGCGGCTTTGTAGTCGGTCATGCCGGTGGTGACGTTATGTGCCCGCACAGTGGTGGCGTTGGCCAGCCCGACCACATCGGAGGCCGACTCGCGGGTGCGCATCAGCAGGCCCGGGTTACGCTTCTGCGGCATGGCGCTGCTGGTGTAGGTCGAGCCCTCGTCGAGCAGCAGCCACGGGCGGGTCTGGTGGTACTGCGTGTGGATGTCGCCAATGATCGCGCCCACACGAATGGCCGACGACGACGCGATGCTGGCAGCCTCCAGCGGAATGTCGTAGGTCGAGACCTGGCTGGCATCCAGCGAGTTCTCGCGCAGGCCATCGAAGCCCAAGAGCGTGGCCAGGCGCTCGCGGTTGAGCGGGTAGCCGGAGTTGGCCAGCACCGCGGTGCCCATCGGGCTCAGGTTCAGGCGTGCATAGAGGTCATGGATGCGCTGGGCATCGCGCTGGAACGAAGCCTCGTACGCCAGCAGGTAGTGGGCGTAGCTGATCGGCATGGCCTGCACGCCGTTGGTGTAGGCCGGCACCAGAGTGTCGACGTTGACCGAGGCCAGCTTGAGCAGGCGCTGGCGGGTGGCGTTCAGGGCATCGCTGTAGTCCAGCACTTCGGCGCGCAGCGAGGCCAGGCGATAGGTGGCGTACATGTCCTGGCGGCTGCGCCCGGAGTGGATCAGCGAAGCCTGCGGGCCAATCTTGTCGATCATCACCTGCTCGAGCTGCAACACATCGCTGGGGCGCTTGCCGTCGGGCTGCTTGGCCTGGTCGATGGCATAGCGCACGCCGCCGGCAATCACCTTGCCCTGGTCGGCAGGCACGATGCCCTGCTCGGTGAGCATGACGATGGACGCCTTGTTGATGCGGTTGAGCCAGTCGAACTGGCTTTCCTGCTGGCCGCCCTTGAGCGCGGACTTGTCCACGCTGGCGCCGATCTTGCGCGCCTGTTCGGCGCATTCGGCGGTGGTCTTGCACGGCAGGTCGGCGGTGTTGGCGGCTTGGGCCGTGGCAGCGGCGAACAAGGCGTAGGCGATGGCCAGGTAGAGCGGGGTCTTTCTTGTTGTCATGGTTTCGGGTCCGCGAATGTGTCGCTCAGGAGGGGCGAACATGGCGGGATGCTAGCGGCGGTGCTTGAAGATTAAAAATATATTAAAAATATCCAACCAATATCTCTCTAGTATGGAAGTCGGCAACGACAACTTGATACTTTCAAAATATCAAGACACTCGATTCAAGATATTTTATCTCGGCAAAAACCGCTGCTAGGATCGGCGCCATAACTCCAATCAAACCGGCCGATCCCCATACACTGCCACGGGATACGACCGGCACCGCACTCTTACGAGGTGGTTACATGCGGCATCACGTTCTGCGCACCCTCGCCCGTTCCCTGCTGCTCCTGGCCGCCAGCCTGCTGGCCGTCCAGGCCGTCGCCGCCCCCCAGACCTTGCGCCTGGGCGACACGGCCCCCTACAACTTCGTCGCCTTCGCCAACAACGACCTGAACACTGCCAGCCTGCCCGTACAGCGCGCCGTGGTGCTGCTGCATGGTGTGCGCCGCAACGCCGACGACTATTACGACAGCGGCGAAAAGCTGCTGGCAAACGCAGGCTTCAGCGCCAGCGACACCCTGCTGCTGGCCCCCAACTTCCTCACCCCCAGCGACCGCCGTGCCGGCGATGACATGCCGCTGTGGCCCAAGGACAAGTGGATGCACGGCACCGAGTCGCAGAGCGGGCGCGCCGGTATCGCCGGATTCACCGTGCTCGACGATCTGCTCGCCTACCTCGGCAACCGCCAGCATTTCCCTGCACTGAAGGAAATCGTGCTCATCGGCCACTCAGCCGGTGGCCAGTTGATGCAGCGCTACACCCTGCTCGGCGACGGCGACCAACATCTGCGCGCCAGTGGCATCCAGGTGCGCTACGTGGTGTCCAGCCCCTCGTCCTACCTCTACCTGGACGACAACCGCCTGCAGGACGGCGCCTTCAAGCCCGTGCTCACGGTCATGTGCCCCAGCTACAACCAGTACCGCTATGGGCTGGAGCGGGCTCCGGCGTACTTCACCCGCCAGGGCCTGAACGCTACCCAGGTGTTCCAGCGCTATGCCGCACGCAACCTGACCTACATGGTCGGCGAGCTCGACAACAAGCCTGACGACCGGGTCATGGACCGCGCCTGTGGCGCTGCCATGCAGGGCGATACCCGTGTCGAGCGCCAGCTCAACTACCTGCGCTACGAAGCCTTCCTCGCGCAGAAGTGGCACACACCTATCGACCACCTGCAATTCCAGGTGAGCAAAGTCGGCCATAACGCCGCCCGCCTGTTCGCCGCGAAAAGCGTTGCCAGGACCCTGTTCCCGACCCGCTGACGCCGTTCGCACTTCCTACAAAAACAACAAAAGAATCTGCCATGACCCGGACTTATCTCGCCGCCTCCGTGCGCCGGGCGTTGCACCCGCGCGCCCTGACGTTACTCACCGCCGCCGTGCTCGCCGGCCAGGCCCAGGGTGAAACCCTGCCCAGTGCCGGCTCCCTGTTCGACACCAACCGCGACAGCTTGCGCCCGGCGCAGCGCAGCCAGCAGCCCCAAGGCAGCGTGCGCATCGAGGCCGAGGACGACCAGCGCCAGGCCCAAGGCAGTAATTCGGCGGCCCCCTCGTTCAGCTTCAAGGTCACGGCCTTCAAGCTCAGCGGCAACCGCGAGATCAGCGAATCGCGCCTGCAGCAGGAATTGCAGAACGACCTCGGCCGCGAGCTCGACCTCGCCGGCCTGCGCGCCGCCGCCGACCGCATTACCGCGCTGTACCGCAGCCGCGGTTATCTGGTGGCCCGCGCCTACCTGCCGCCGCAGGAAATCGAAGGCGGCGTGGTCACCCTTGAGGTGCGTGAGGGCAAGGTCGGCACGGTGCGCACCGAGCCGGGCCCGGGTGTGCGCCTGAATGCCGGCATGCAGCAGCGTTTCGTCGACGCCCTGCCCAGCGGCAGCGTGATCCGCGAGCAGGACATGGAGCGCGTGCTGCTGCGCCTGTCCGATATCGCCGGAGTGTCCGTGCGCGCAGTGCTGCAGCCCTCGCGCCAGCCCGGCGCCGCCGACATCGTGCTGAAGTTGAGCGAGATGACTGCCTGGACCGGCCGGGTCAGTTTCGACAACTACGGCAACTACTACACCGGCAGCAACCGGATGAGCACCAACGTCAGCCTCAACGACGCCTTCGGCTTCGGCGAGAGCCTGTATTTCAACAACCAGGCGAGCTTCGAGGGCCTGGATATCAAGGGCGTGGGCATGCGCCTGCCACTGGGCGCCAGCGGCATCAGCGTCGGCGCCAGCTACGCCGAGATGGACTACAGCATCGGCAAGGGTCTGAAGACCGCCAACGCCAGCGGCAGCGCCCAGGTGTCGTCGCTGTTCGCCGATGCCTCGCTGCTGCGCAGCCGCGACGCCAACATCGGCCTGAACCTGGCCCAGGAACACCGTTACTTCGACGACGCCGCTGGCGCCTTCGAGGTGCGCAAGACTGCCGTGTTCCGCGGCCTGACCCTGTACGGCGACTGGCGCGACGGCTGGGCCGGCAGCAACCGCTGGAGCCTGGGCTACGGCATCGGCCGCCTGGACAAGAACACCCCGCTCGACGCAGCCCTCGACGCGCTGACCGCCGAGGCCGCCGGCACCTACCGCAAGGGCACCCTGTCGTTCAGCCGCCTGCAGGCGCTCGGCGGCGGTTACTCGCTGTATGCCGCCATCAGTGGCCAGTGGGCCAACAAGAACCTCGACAGCTCGGAGAAATTCACCCTCGGCGGCCCCAACGGCGTGCGCGCCTATGGGGTCGGCGAAGCGGCCGGTGACGAAGGCCTGCTCGGCCGGGTCGAGCTGCGCAAATACCTGGGCAACATCAACGGCGCCATCGCCGAAGGTGCGCTGTTCGCCGATGCGGGGCGGGTGAAAGTGAACAAGAAGCCCTGGGACGACAGCGAGAACAGCCTCAGCCGCCACGGCTACGGGGTGGGCCTGAACATCTATCACCGCGACCTGGTGATGAACGCCAGCCTGGCCTTCTCCAATGGCGACGACCCCACCAGCGACGAGCGCGACGCCAAGCGTTTCTGGCTCTCGGTCAGCGGTTCGCCGCAGGCCTTCGCGGGCCTGGCCAAGGACCTCGGCACCCGCGAGGACTTTCGCGACAAGAACACCGAGCTGACTCTCTACGGCTCGCTGGGCCTGGTGCCCGAATACGTCGACCGCCGCGACTCGACCCGCGCCGCCCCCGCCGACCAGAGCAAGCTGGCCACGCCCAACGGGCGCAACATGAACAGCTACCTGCGCGCCCGCGACAACGTCTCGTACGTCGGCGCCCACGCGGGTATCCCGATCAACGACACCTCGCGTTTCCTGTGGCAGCTCGAGTACGGCATCTCGGTCAACTACACCCTCTCGGGCGACGAGACCGCGCCCAAGTCGATCTCGCCCAACACCCGCCTGCGCAACTCCGCCGTGGCCTTCGACGACGACCGCTACGGCACCTTGCTCTACGGGGTCTGGGACATGCCGCTCAAGGAGAGCACCACCAGCCTCGACCCGTTCAACGGCAAGACTGCCGGCGCCTACTACAACATCATCGGTTCGCCCGGCTTCAACGTCAGCATGGCCAGCAACGTCAACGGCCCGGCCAGCCGCGCCGACAGCAGCGAAAGCTCCGATGCCGCGTTCAACCGGCGCCAGTCCGGCATGGTCGCCTGGTGGTCGCCGGAGTGGAACGGCCTGACCCTGAAGCTCGCGTACTCCAATAACGGCACCCGCGCCGCCGAAGACGTCGACAACGGCTACATCTATGGCGGCAGCCTGACCTACCAGAACGGTGGCTTCACCGCCGTGGCGGCCGCCGAACGCCATGTCGACTACTTCGGCATCGCCAGCCTTGGCCGCAACTCGCGTGGGGTCGGCAGCAACACCCACGTCACCGACGGCACCTCGTCCAACGACTACAGCTACCGTCTGGGCCTGGGCTACCAGATCGGCGATACCCAGCTGTCGCTGGTGGCCGACGAACTGCACTACTCCGAGGACGGCGTGGTGAACAACAGCCTCAACGTCAGCGACCTGTCCGACTACAAGCGCCGCGCCTACATGCTCGGCGTCAGCCACCGCCTCGGCGCTTGGCGCCTGCGCGCCAGCTACGCCCGCGCCCTGGCCGGCGATTGCAAGATGATCTCGGCCGCCGGTTACCAGTGCGACACCAGTGGCATGGGAGCACGCCAGTACGCCCTGGGCGTGGGCTATCGCCTGAGCCGCAACAGCGAGATCTTCGCCCACTACGTGCTGCTGAAGAACGAGTCGCTGGCCAACTACAACTTCGCCGTGGTCGGCGCCTTTGCTGCCAGCGGCTACTCGCCGGGCGTGGGCACCACGATCAACGCCATCGGCACCGGTTTCAACTATTCGTTCTGAGGAGACGACCATGCACGCCACCCTTCCCCGTCGTCCCCAACGACCGACACTCAAACCCCTGGCCCTGGCGGTACTCTGCGCGGTACACGGGCTGATGCCGCTGCAGGCCATGGCGCTGGACGCAGGCGCCCTGCCGACGAACGGCCAGATCACCTCCGGCAGCGGGGCCATCAGCCAGGCCGGCAATGTGCTGGACGTGACCCAGAACAGCCAGCAGATGATCGCCACCTGGGAGCGCTTCAACATCGGCAAGGACGCCCAGGTCAACTTCCACCAGCCCAACGCCTCGGCGGTGGCGCTGAACCGGGTGACCGCCAGCGACGCCTCGCAGATCCTCGGCCAGCTCAACGCCAACGGCCAGGTGTACCTGATCAACCCCGGCGGCGTGCTGTTCGGCAACGGTGCGTCGGTCAACGTCGGCGGCCTGGTCGCCAGTACCCTGGATATCAACGACGACGACTTCAAGGCCGGGCGCCTGCGCTTTCAGGGTGACGGCCAGCGCGGCGCGGTGATCAACCAGGGCACCCTGCGCGCCGCCGACGGTGGCAGCGTTGCCCTGCTCGGTGGCGAGGTGCGCAACGAAGGCGCAGTGGTCGCGCGGATGGGCTCGGTGGTGCTCGGTGGCGGCGAGAAGATCACGCTGGACTACAACGGCGACGGCCTGATCAACCTGCAGGTCGATGAAGCGGCGGTCGGTGCCAGCGTCGCCAACCGCGGTCTTTTGCAAGCCGATGGCGGCACCGTGCTGATGAGCGCACGCACCAGCGATGCGATGGTCGGCAGCGTGGTCAACAACGAAGGTGTGATCGAGGTGCGCAGCCTGCAGCAGCGCAACGGCCGGATCGTCCTGGATGGCGGCGACAACGGTGTGGTCGCCAACAGCGGGGTGATCGACGCCTCCGGCCGTGGTGCAGGCGAGCATGGCGGCAACGTGACCCTGGCCGGCGAATACGTCGGCCTGTTCGAGCAAGGCCGCATCGATGCCTCCGGCAGCACTGGCGGCGGCACCGTGCTGCTGGGCGGCGACTACCAGGGCAGCGGCCCGCTGCACCAGGCCACGGCAACGTACATGGGCAAGGATGCGCGCATCGAGGCCAACGCACTGGGCGACGGCGACGGTGGCAAGGTGATCCTCTGGTCGCGTGACAGCACCCGCTTCGAAGGGGTGATCAGCGCCACGGGGGCCGGCGCCGGCAAAGGTGGCCTGGTCGAGACCTCCGGCAACGCGCTGGACATCACCGGCCTGGTCAACCTGGCCGCAGCGTCGGGCCAGGGCGGCACCTGGCTGCTCGATCCGTTCAACATCAACATCACCAGCGGTGCCAGCAATGGCACCTCCAGCAGCAGCCCGTTCACCCCCAACGCCGGGCGCAGTTCCAACCTCAGCTCGGCGACGCTCAACGCTTCGCTCAGCGAAGGCGCCAATATCATCGTGCAGACCTCTTCCGGGGCAGGCACCTCCGGTGACATCAACGTGCTGGACAACGTCAAGGCCCGGGGCAATGCCAGCCTGACGCTGATCGCCCACCGCAACGTCAACATGAACGGCACCAGCATCAGCAACGCCGACGGCAAATCGCTGAACGTCTCGATGCTGTCGAATTTCAACAACAGCGGCAACGGCTCCATCGCCCTGAACAACGCCACCATCAACACCAACGGCGGCAAGCTCACCCTCGGCAGCGCAGCCGACCCGGTCAACGGCTACGCCAGCACCAACGTCAGCAACGGCACGGGCGTGGCCATCAGCAACGGTACGCGGATCACCACCAACGGCGGCGACATCAGCATCCGTGGCGCCACTTCGAGCACCCTGGCATCAGGCTCCAGCGCCACGGCAGTGAACATCTCCGGCAGCACCCTGGATGCTGGTGGCGGCAATATCGACATCATTGCCCGCCAGGCCAGCACCAGCGGCACAGGCGATGCCTTCATCCTCACCGGCGGCAGCAACCTGCTCACCGACGGCGCAGGCTCGATCGTCATCAGCGCCGACAACCTCGGCGGCGGCAACGGCGCGCGGGTGTTCAGCACCAGCAACAACATCGCCGCCCGCGGCGTGGGCAATGTCACCTTGAGCGGCAATGCCGTTTCAGGGTTCGGCGTGCTGGTCTGCTCCACCGCCGCAGGCTCCACGCAGAATCTTGCGGTGGGCAGCGGTACGCTCACGGTCAAGGGCAGCAGCGCCAGCAACCGCGGCCTGTATGTGGCCGCCTCCGGCACCGGGGCGGTCAACCTGCGCGGCGATAACGGCGGGCGCATCGTGCTGGGCGGCGACAGCGGCGGCAGCTATGGCACCGCCCTCAATGTCACCGGCGCCAGCGCCTCGATCAACCTGACCAGTGCCGGCGACATCAACGTCGAAGGCAACACCACAGGCGGCAACACCCCGGCCCTGGCGCTGATCGCGGCGGGCAACGGCAACGCCAACGCACCGGGCTCACGCATCAACATCGCCAGCAGCGCCGGCGATGTGCGGCTCAAGGCCGACAACGCGGTGATCAACACCGGCTCCGGTTCGTTCCGCGCACTCTACCTGGATGCCAGCGGCGACTACTCGAACATCCGCGTCAACAGCGCCAGCGGCAACCTGGTGCTGGAAGGCACCAGCGCCTCGGGGCGCGGCGTGGACATCGCCCCCTCCGGCCGTGGCGCCGCCATCGACCTGGGCAGCGACAGCGGCGATGTGCTGATCAGCGGCACCAGCAGCAACAGCTGGGGTGGCTACGGCCTCTTCCTCAACTCCACCGGCAGCTCGCGCGGCGTGGCCATCACCAGCGGCACCGGCAACATCACCCTGCGTGGCGACTCGGTCGGCACCTCCGACGCCATCGCCCTGGGCGGCAGCGGCACCGCCTCGACCAACCGCATCAGTTCCAACGGCGGCAACATCCTGCTCGACGGCCACTTCCACTCGCCCAACAACGACGAACTGGACCACGGCATCGCCCTGCTCAGCGTCACCAACGTCATCCAGACCACCGGCTCCGGCAACATCAGCCTGGTCGGTCGCGCCACCGCTGCAGGCGATGCCATCGACTTCTACAGCAGTGGCATCAACCGCCTGAGCGTCGAGAACGGCACCCTCAGCCTCGACGGTAGCGCGGTCGCCGCCCATGGCATCAGCATGCTCACCGGACAGACCGACCTGCGCGCTACCGGCAGCGGCTCGATCAGCCTCCAGGGCTATTCGCAGCAAGCCAACGGCATCCACTTCTACCCCTCGAGCGCCAGCAGCTCAGTCACCATCGCCACCCAGGATGGCGCCATCAGCCTGAACGGGCGCAGCGACGGTGGTGCCAATGGCAACGGCGTGTTCCTGCGCACCGGGCCCAACGGCGTGGTCATCCGCTCGGCCGGCGGCGATATCAACCTGAGCGGCACCGGCAGCAACGGCGCCACCGGCATCACCTTCAACGGCTCGGGCACTGGCGCCAACAGCCTGATCAGCACCGGCCAGGGCAACCTGACCGTCACCGCCCGCAGCGACAGTGGCACGGCGCTGAACTTCGCCAGCGGCAGCAACCTGCTGCAGGTCGACGAAGGCGTGCTGCTGATCGACGCCGACAGCCAAAGCGGGGCCTACGTCGTTCACGGCAGCGACAGCACCACGCTCACGGCCAACGGCGGCGCGGTGGTGCAGCGCCTGGGCGGGCGGGTCAACGCCACGCTGCTCGAGCGCAGCAGCGCCGATGTGCGTGGCTACCAGCAAAAAGAGATGGCTTACGCCAACTGGAGCCAGGTGCTCTACCCTGACTACCGGCAAACGCCGTTGCAGCCGCAGCTCGACCAGATCCACCTGGACCTGGCCCTGCTCGGCGACGACACGCTCGTGCAAGACTGAGGCCCGTGATGAACCAGACCCCATTCGCCCTGGAACACTTCGAGCAGCTCTGCTACACGCGCCAGCACGAGGAGGCGGCGCGCGAGCTGGTGCGCCTGCTGCTGATCATCGACCGCCACTACGGCAAGCTGTCCGGGCAGTTCAGGCTGTCGGTGTCGCCGGCCGTGCCGGAGGACGAGCTCGAAGCCCACGTGCTGACGCGCCTGACCTGCGCGATCAGCGCGCTGTTCAGCGACCCGCAGTTCCAGATCAGCCCCGGTGGCTTCGACCAGCTGATCAACTTCCAGCGCTGGCTGTCGGCGCTGTTCGCCGCCAGCGCTTTCATCAACGCCGACCACATCCTGCGCACCCTCAACCTGCACGGCCAGGACAGCCAGCGCTTCGAGGTGGCGCCGGAGCAACTGGTGAAGTTCTGCATCCTCTACTCACCGGAGTCGCAGTTGCCGCTGGATGTGGAGCTGCTGTGGACGCAGAACCCGCAACTGGCGATGGCGCTGTTCATGGCCCTGCTGTCGCCGCGTTTTCTCGGCACGCCTGCGGCGCACTCCAAGCGCGAGGCGCTGCTGGCCTGGCTGCCCGAGCGGCTGGACAGCCTCGACAGCCTCGATCAGTTGCCGCTGGCGATCATCCACGACGTGTACATGCACTGCAGCTACGCCGACCTGCCGCAGCGCCACCGCATCAAGCGTTCGATCTGCCGCCTGATCGAGCGCAAGCTGGACGCCGAAGGCATCGTCTCGCTGCCTGCGCCCACCAGCACACGCCAGGGCAAGCCGCGCATGCTGGTGGTGCTGGAATGGTTTTCCGGCGCGCATTCGATCTACCGCACCCACTCGCGCACCCTGGAGGCAGCCCGCGCGCATTTCGAGCTGTGGGCGGTCGGCTATGCCAGCAATGTCGATGAGCTGGGGCGCAAGGTGTTCGACCGCTTCATCGAGCTCAAGGCCCCGGACGACCTGCTCGCCTGCGTGCGCCAGGTGCGCGCCCTCGCCGACGAGATGCGCCCGCAGGTGCTGTACATGCCCAGTGTCGGCATGTTCCCGCTCACCCTGTTCGTCGCCAACCTGCGCCTGGCGCCGTTGCAGGTGGCGGCGCTCGGGCACCCGGCGACCACCGGCTCGCGGCATGTGGACTACATCAGTGTCGAGGAGGACTTCGTCGGCGACCCGGCGTGCTTCAGCGAGCGTCTGCTGCTGCTGCCCAGCGACGGCCAGCCGTACCGGCCCTCGGCGATCGAGGTCAGGCTCGGTGCCCGCGAACGCCTCGACAGCCCCGAGGTGGCCATTGCCGTGGCGGCCACCACCATGAAGCTCAACCCGAAGTTTCTCCAGGCCTGCCAGCAGATCGTCGAGCGCAGCCGCGAGCGCCATGGCCGCCGCGTGCGCCTGCACTTTCTCATCGGCCAGGCGCAGGGGTTGCTCTATCCGCAATTGCAGCGCCTGATTCGCCGCTATGTCCCGGATGCCGTGGTGCACCCGCACCAGCCTTATGCGCAGTACCTTGACACCTTCGACCGCTGCGACCTGTTCCTCAGCCCGTTTCCGTTCGGCAACACCAACGGCATCATCGACGCCTTCACCTTGGGATTGCCAGGGGTATGCAAGACCGGGCCGGAGGTGTTCGAGCATATCGACGAGGGGTTGTTCAGGCGGGCGGGGTTGCCTGGGTGGACCATTGCCGCGACGGTGGAGCAGTACATCGAGGCGGCGGTGCGTATGGTGAGCGAACCGGCGCAGCGGGGGGCGCTGTATGCGCACCTGGGGAGCGGGAAGCCGTTGCAGCGGTTGTTCGAAGGGAGGCCGGAGATTTTTGCCGAGCATTTGCTGGCGTTGCTGGCGTGTCGTAGCTGAGTGTTGTGGTGGCCTGACCGGCCCTTTCGCGGGCAAGCCCGCTCCTACAG
>NZ_JBNFMU010000035.1:0-14762 GCF_049942315.1 Pseudomonas wayambapalatensis | reverse complement strand
CGCTCCGACTTGTCCCGCGATGAGGCCGTTACAGTCATGCAGGCTGTGGGCTTTTCAGAACATTCAACAGCAACTGCACGCTCTCCACCGCATCGTGGCCCAGGCTGGTCAGGTAACCACCGTCTGGCTGGTCGGTCAGTTGCTTGGCATGCAGGCGTTTGGCCGCGGCGACCAGCGCTGGCGAGGCATTGGCGTGAATCTTGATCCCTTCCTGGCTGCTGTCGAGGTTGAACAGCGCAAGGACTTCCAGTTCGGCGATCAATTCGGGGGTGAAGGACATGAGCGACTCCTGACTTCCAGACAAGGACGGAAGTCAGGAGTGTAGTCAGGCTTCGTCGTCGTCGCCTTGATTTGCCTCAGGTGGCAATTCCGGCAGGGCGCGCAGGGCATTTTCGTACCACTCGGTATCGAATGCGCGGTCCTCGCTGAGCAGCGCGTCGATCTCGATGGCCAGCACGTGGGCCATGAGGTTGAGGATGTCCTCGCGCTCGTAGCCGACCAGGGTCAGCTTGTTGAAGGTAGCCTTGGCGGCAGGCGGATTGCCGCTCTCGATCTGGTTCTCGATGGCCTGGGTCAGCGTCGCCTCGGCGAATTCTTCGTCGTCGTTTTCGATGTCGGTGGGTTCGCTCATGGCGCTACTCCTGTGATGAAAGCGACAGTGTGCCATGCCTGTATCGGCAATGCCCGGTCATCGACGCGCGCCATGATGCTGGTCAGGGGGTGGCCAGGCGGCTATAACAGCCAGGCCAACCCCTTACGGCCTGGAGGCTGTCGTTCATGCTCAAGCTCTACGGATTCTCGGTCAGCAACTACTACAACATGGTCAAGCTGGCCCTGCTGGAAAAAGGCGTGCCCTTCGAGGAGGTGCCGTTCGTTTCCGGGCAGACGCCCGAGGTGCTGGCTGTCAGCCCGCGTGGCAAGGTTCCGGTGCTGGGAACCGAACACGGCTTTCTCAGCGAGACAAACGTGATCCTCGATTACATCGAGCAGACCCACCCCGAGCATCCGCTGCTGCCCAGTGATGCATTCGGGCAGGCCAAGGTGCGTGAGCTGCTCAAGGAGATCGAGCTGTACATCGAACTGCCGGCACGTACCTGCTACGCCGAAGCGTTCTTCGGTACGGCGGTGGAGCCGCTGGTCAAGGAGCGAGCGCGCAGCGAGCTGCTGGCAGGTTTTGCCACGCTCAAGCGCAACGGCAAGTTCGCGCCTTATGTCGCTGGCGAAAAGCTGACCCTGGCTGACCTGATGTTCTGCTTCTCGGTCGACCTGGCGTGTGCGGTAGGCAAGAAGGTGCTGGGGATCGATTTCCTGGCGGACTTCCCCCAGGCAGCGGCGCTGTTGGGGAAGCTGCGCGAGCATCCGCACATGGCGCGGATCGTGGCGGACAAGGAGGCGGCGATGCCGAAGTTCATGGAGATGGTGCGGAACAAGCGGTGATTGGAAGAGGGGCCGCTGCGCGGCCCGTCGCGGCGCAAGGCCGCTCCCACAGGGGGCGAGGTGTCCTGTGGGAGCGGCCTTGTGCTTAGCGCGAAGCCAGCAGCGCCTTGCCGCGTGCCACCGCCGCACGCACCTGCGCCGGCGCGGTGCCGCCGATGTGGTTGCGCGCGTTCACCGAGCCTTCCAGGGTGAGTACGGCAAACACGTCCTGTTCGATCTGGTCGCTGAACTGACGCAGTTCCTCCAGGCTCATCTCGGCCAGATCCTTGCCGGTGTCGACGCCGTACTTCACGGCGTGACCGACAATCTCGTGGCAGTCACGGAAGGGCAGGCCACGGCGCACCAGGTAGTCGGCAAGGTCGGTGGCGGTGGAGAAACCACGCAGCGCCGCTTCACGCATGATGGCGTGCTTGGGCTTGATCGCCGGGATCATGTCGGCAAAGGCACGCAGCGAGTCGCGCAGGGTGTCGGCGGCGTCGAACAGCGGTTCCTTGTCTTCCTGGTTATCCTTGTTGTAGGCCAGCGGCTGGCCTTTCATCAGCGTGAGCAGGCCGGTCAGGGCGCCGAACACGCGGCCGGTCTTGCCACGCACCAGCTCCGGGACATCCGGGTTCTTCTTCTGCGGCATGATCGAGCTGCCGGTGCAGAAACGATCAGGCAGGTCGATGAACTGGAACTGCGCGCTCGTCCACAGCACCAGCTCTTCGGAGAAGCGCGACAGGTGCATCATCGCCACGCTGGCGGCCGCACAGAATTCGATGGCGAAGTCACGGTCCGAGACGCCGTCCAGCGAGTTGCCGGCCACGGCTTCGAAGCCCAGCAGCTTGCAGGTCAGCTCACGGTCGATCGGGTAGGTGGTGCCGGCCAGCGCTGCGCTGCCCAGTGGCATGCGGTTGGCGCGCTTGCGGCAGTCGACCAGGCGCTCGTAGTCGCGGCTGAGCATTTCGAACCAGGCCAGCAGATGGTGGCCGAAGGTCACCGGCTGGGCGGTCTGCAGGTGGGTGAAGCCGGGCATGACGGTTTCGGCTTCGCGCTCGGCCTGTTCCAGCAGACCCTGCTGCAGGCGGGTGATCTCGCCCAGGATCAGGTCGATTTCGTCACGCAGCCACAGGCGGATGTCGGTGGCGACCTGGTCGTTGCGGCTGCGGCCGGTGTGCAACTTCTTGCCAGTGATGCCGATGCGGTCGGTCAGGCGGGCCTCGATGTTCATGTGCACGTCTTCGAGGTCGACACGCCAGTCGAACTGGCCCGCTTCGATTTCACCCTGGATGGTCTTCAGGCCATCGATGATGGTGTCGCGCTCGGCGTCGGAGAGTACGCCGACCTGCGCCAGCATGGTGGCGTGGGCGATCGAACCCATGATGTCGTGACGGTACAGGCGCTTGTCGAAATCGACCGAGGCGGTGAAACGGGCGACGAAGGCGTCGACGGGCTCACTGAAGCGGCCGCCCCAGGACTGGTTGGTCTTGTCGGTGCTCATGGATCCACTCATAGAAGGCGTGAATGAAAAAGTGGCGCCGATCATAGCAGGGTTGGGCTTCGCTAAGCAGGGCGCCGGTCGCGAGAAAATTGCCGGTGTACGCCGGGTGGCGGGCGCCACAGGATATTCAACGATTGAACGGCAGTGTTCCACGGACCGTCTACAGTTGGACAGAGGACTGGCAGCGATTCTGCCAGACCAGTGAATCTTTGGCCTTCGCATGGGTCTGTAGCGTGACCGTTACAACGGTCACCGACTCCTGTCTACGCTTGTACCCACTGCGAGACTCACTCAGGAATCCAGCGCAATTATGAATGTCCTGATCGTTGATGATGAACCCCAGGCCCGCGAGCGCCTGAGCCGACTGCTCGGTGAACTCGAGGGCTATACGGTGCTTGAGCCCAGCGCCACCAATGGCGAGGAGGCCCTGGCGCTGATCGACAGCCTCAAACCCGATGTCGTCCTGCTGGACACCCGCATGCCGGGCCTCGATGGCTTGCAGGTGGCAGCACGCCTGTGCGAACGCGAGGCGCCACCGGCGCTGGTGTTCTGCCTCGATGACGACGAGCAGGAGGCGTTCAGCCACAGTGCCCTCAGCCATGTCGGCCGCACGACCCAGCCCCAGGCCCTGCGCGATGCCCTGCGCAAGGCGGAAAAGCCCAACCGCACCCAGCTCGCCGCCCTGACCCGTCCGGCCAACGAAGGCGGAGGCGGCCCGCGCAGCCATATCAGTGCGCGAACGCGCAAGGGTATCGAGCTGATTCCCCTGCCCCAGGTGATCTACTTCATTGCCGACCACAAGTACGTGACCCTGCGTCACGAGTCAGGCGAAGTGCTGCTGGACGAGCCGCTGAAATCGCTGGAAGACGAATTCGGCGAGCGTTTCGTGCGTATCCATCGCAACGCCCTGGTGGCCCGCGAACGTATCGAGCGCCTGCAGCGCACGCCGCTGGGGCATTTCCAGCTGTTTCTCAAAGGCCTTGACGGTGATGCCCTGACCGTCAGCCGCCGACATGTGGCCGGCGTACGCAAGATGATGCAGACGCTCTGACCGAGGCGAATGCCGGCTGCTGCCAGGGATGGCCGGGCCAGGTGATGACCTGGATCTGCTAGCGAGGCTGGGGGAACTGTTATCATCGGCGGCATTTCTCTGCTTCGGGGCGTTAAATGTCCACTCGCGAAATCCGCATTGCCACCCGTAAAAGTGCCCTGGCCCTGTGGCAGGCCGACTATGTCAAAGCTCGCCTTGAGCAGGCCCATCCGGGCCTGGTCGTGACCCTGGTGCCGATGGTCAGCCGCGGCGACAAGCTGCTCGACTCGCCCCTGGCGAAAATCGGCGGCAAGGGGCTGTTCGTCAAGGAGCTGGAAACCGCCCTGCTCGACAACGAAGCCGATATCGCCGTGCATTCGATGAAGGACGTGCCCATGGACTTCCCCGAAGGTCTGGGCCTGTATTGCATCTGCGAGCGTGAAGACCCGCGCGACGCTTTCGTTTCCAACACCTTCGACAGCCTCGAGGCGCTGCCGGCCGGCAGCGTCGTCGGCACCTCCAGCCTGCGCCGCCAGGCCCAGTTGCTGGCGCGTCGCCCTGATCTGAAGATCCAGTTCCTGCGCGGCAACGTCAACACGCGCCTGGCCAAGCTCGATGCGGGGGAGTACGACGCCATCATCCTCGCTGCAGCGGGCCTGATCCGCCTGGGCTTCGAAGACCGCATCACCTCCAGCATCAGTGTCGATGACAGCCTGCCGGCCGGCGGCCAGGGCGCTGTCGGCATCGAGTGTCGCAGCGCCGACCACGAGATCCACGCCCTGCTGGCGCCGCTCAACCATCCCGATACCGCTGACCGCGTGAAGGCCGAGCGGGCGATGAACAAGCACCTCAACGGCGGCTGCCAAGTGCCGATCGCCTGCTATGCCGTGCTCGAAGGCGATCAGTTGTGGCTGCGTGGCCTGGTCGGCCAGCCCAGCGGCGGGACGTTACTGATGGCGGATGCCCGCGCCCCGCGTGCCGACGCCGAAACCCTGGGCGTGCAGGTGGCCGAGGACCTGCTGGGGCAGGGCGCCGAGGCGATCCTCAAGGATGTCTACGGCGAGGCGGGCCATCCGTGAGCGACTGGCGCCTGCTGCTGACCCGCCCCGAAGAGGAGTGCGCGGCTTTGGCGCAGAGCCTGGCGGCTGCTGGAATCGCCAGCAGCCGCTTGCCCTTGCTGGCGATCGACCCGCTGGCCCTGGATCGAACGGCCCAGGCGAGACTGGGTGGCATCGATCAGTACCAGGCGATCATCGTCGTGAGCAAGCCAGCGGCGCGTCTGCTGCTCGAGCGGCTCGCCGACAAGGGCATCAAGCCGCCGCCCCAGGGCTGGTTCACCGTGGGGGAGGCGACGGCGCGCATTCTCCAGGCCGCCCATCTGCAGGTGACTTTCCCTACAGAGGGTGATGATAGCGAGGCCTTGCTCGGCCTGTCTGTCCTGCGAGAGGCTATCGCGCTTCCTACAGCACGCGTCCTGATTGCCCGTGGTGTTGGTGGTCGTGAATGGCTGGCCGAGCGTCTTGGTGAGCAAGGTGCTAGTGTCGATTATCTGGAACTGTATGAACGTCGCCTGCCGGATTATCCCCCAGGCAGCCTGATGCGCCGGATCCAAGCGGAACGCTTGAACGGGCTGGTGGTCAGCAGTGGGCAGGGCTTCGAACACCTGCTGCAGCTGGCCGGTGCGGATTGGCCGCGTCTGGCGGGGCTTGCGCTGTTCGTGCCAAGCCCGCGCGTGGCCGAACAGGCCAGGGCGGCAGGCGCCCAACAGGTTGTGGATTGCCGTGGCGCGAGCGCCGCGGCCTTGCTGGCAGCCGTGCAGCGCAGCGCTGCACCTGCCTCCTAAGGCGTCGAGCGGATTGCGACGACGCCCCCATGCAAAGGATGGATACGTGAGCGAGACTGTCTTGTCCAACAACGAACAACCTTCGGCGCTCGATGCGCCGCAGACTCCCGTCGAGCAGCCGGCCAAGCGCGCCGGCAATGGCCTGGCCCTGCTGGCGCTGTTGATCGGCGCAGCCGGTGTGGCCGTCGGTGGTTGGGGCGCATGGCAGGTGCACCAGCTGCAAGGCAGCGAGCAGGGCCAGGGTGAGCATATCGAGGCGCTGAACCAGCGCGCCGAAGCGCTGCAGCAACGCCAGCAGCAGTTCGGCTCGCAACTGGCGACCCTGCCCGCAGCCAGCGAACTCGAAGACCGCCGTCGGCTGGTTGCACAGTTGCAGAGTGACCAGCAAAGGCTCAGCCAGCGCCTGGAAACCGTGCTTGGCGAAAGCCGCAAGGAGTGGCGTCTGGCTGAGGCCGAGCATCTGTTGCGCCTGGCTACCCTGCGCCTGTCGGCGCTGCAGGACATCGCCAGCGCCAAGGCGCTGGTCGAAGGTGCCGACGAGATCCTGCGCGAGCAGAGCGACCCAGGTGCCTTCGCGGCACGTGAGCAACTGGCGCGCAGCCTGGCGACGCTCAACAGCACCCAGCAACCCGACCGTACCGGGTTGTTCCTCAAGCTCGCCGCCCAGCGCGAGCAGGTACAGCAACTGAGTGCCCAGTCGCCTGAGTTCAACAGCGATGCCGACGCCCTTGGTGCGCTGACCGCCGACGGCGATGGTGCGAGCCGCCTGTCCCGGTGGTGGGCAGAGATTTCCAAGTATTTCCAGATCGATTTCGACGCCGACCAGAACGTGCGTCCGCTGCTGGCCGGGCAATCGCTCAACCAGCTGCGCCTCGCGCTGAGCCTCACCATCGAGCAGGCCCAGTGGGCGGCGCTCAATGGCCAGGCCAAGGTCTACAGCCAGGCGCTGGACGATGCGCGCAGCGTGCTGCTGGCCAACTTCAACCCGGACAACCCGCAGAGCAAGGCCATGCTCGACAGCCTCAACGCACTGGCCGAGCAGCCCGTCTCGGTGGTGGTGCCTGACCTGAGCGAAAGCCTCGCCGCCGTGCAGGCCTATATCCAGCGGCGCCATCTGCCGGCCGAAGGCGAAGGGGGCAAGCCATGAAGCGTGTCTACCTGCTGGCAGTGTTGGCGATCGTCATCGCCGCGGCCTTGGGTGTGGCCATCGCCAAGCACAGTGGCTACGTGCTGATCGCCTATGGTGGCTTCCGTTACCAATCAGGGCTGTGGGCGGCGTTCGCGGCACTGGTGGTGCTGGTGCTGGCGCTGCTGTTGCTGCGTTACGTGGTTGGCCTGGTGCTGGCGTCCAGCGGGGTGGTCAACCCTTGGTCACGGCGCAATCGCAGCCGGCGGGTGCGTGTCGCCATCGAGCAGGGCCAACTGGACCTCGCCGAGGGTCGCTGGGCCAGTGCCCAACGCCACCTGCACCGCGCCGCCGAAGCCGAGCGCCAACCCTTGCTCTACTACCTCGGCGCTGCCCGTGCGGCCAACGAGCAGGGGCGCACCGAAGACAGCGACAACCTGCTCGAACGTGCCCTGGAGCGTCAGCCCCAGGCGGAGCTGGGGATCGCCCTGACCCATGCGCAGTTGCAGATGGACCGCGGCGACAGCGACGGTGCCCTGGAAACCCTGCTGGCGATGCAGGCGCGGCACCCGCACAACGCCCAGGTGCTGCGCTTGCTGCAGCGTCTGCACCGCGAGCGTGGTGACTGGCCGGCGTTGATTCGCCTGCTGCCGGATCTTCGCAAGGGCAAGGTGCTGCCGGGCAACGAGCTGGCCGAACTGGAGCAGCGTGCCTGGGGCCAGAACCTGACACTGGCCGCAACCCGCGGCGAGGACTCTCAAGCCGCCCGCCAATCGCTGGAGCGCGCCTGGCAACAGCTTACCTCGGCCCAGCGCCAGGAGCCGCAGTTGGTGCTGGCCTATGCCGAGCAACTGCGCCAGGTTGGCGCCCAGGGTGACGCCGAGCAGGTGTTGCGTACCGCATTGAAGCGTCAGTTCGAAAGCCACCTGGCGCGCCTTTATGGCCTGGTACGTGGCGATGACCCGGCGCGTCAGTTGCAGACGGCCGAAGGCTGGCTCAAGGATCATCCGCAAGACCCCAGCCTGCTGCTTACCCTGGGGCGCCTGAGCCTGCAGAACCGCCTGTGGGGCAAGGCGCGTGACTACCTCGAAAGCAGCCTGCGCATGGAGCGCAACCCGGAAACCTGCGCCGAGCTTGCGCGGCTGTTGGCCGGGCTGGGCGAGACCGAGCGCAGCAACCAGCTGTTCCAGGAGGGTCTTGGCCTGCTTGACGAGCGCTTGCTGGCCTTGCCGCTGCCTGAGGGTGTGCACGCGTCCTGAGTTCGCCAGGGCGTTGCGTAGCCCGACAGCAACACAAGGCAGCGCCCGCTGCAGGTGCTGCCTTGTGTTGCTATCGGGCACATCCGATTGGTGTTTCCCCTGGCAGTGGTAGGACAGTATCTGCGCAGTGGCTGACCTTCGGATATGTCCTACCAAGATTAGAAAACTTTCCCTTCCAATCAGCGATTTGTCCCCACTGTAGCAACTTGAAACAGCGATCCTCTTTCCTCTACCGTTTCACGCCACTACTGCTCTTCCGGGATTTCCGTCGCTCATGTCGCAGGCTCGCTCGCGCCCTTTGTTCTTTGCAGCCTTCCTCGTCTCGCTCGCCACCTTGGGCGGGGCGATCGTGCTTGAGAACTGGCTTGGCCTGGTTCCGTGCCCCCTTTGCCTGACCCAGCGCCTGCTGTTGGTGTGCTACGCGCTGGTTTGCCTGTGCGCCATGCTGCATGCCCCGGGTGCAGCCGGCACGCGGGTCTATGCGTGGCTGGCAGGTGGTTGTTCCGGTGCCGGTGTCGCCCTTGCGTCACGGCAGGTGTGGCTGCAGGGCGAGTGGCTTGCGATTACCCCCGAACCTTTCGCGCAGACACTTCAGCGCTCCTGGACACAGGCCTTGGAACGTCTGCTGGTCGGCAGCTCCGAATGTGTTTCGATCAGTTGGAGCTTCCTGGACCTCACGCTCCCCGAATGGAGCCTGATGGCCTTCCTGCTGCTCACGGCGCTGCCCTTGTACTGCCTGCTGGCGTATCGTTTCCGCAACCCTGGCGGCAGTTGACCCAGCGCAATTGCGCGACCAATGGTCCTGTGTGTGGGCATCAAACGCTTGTATGAACTTAGTCCTCTGCGTACCTTGATGGTCAGCACGCGCGGGAATAATCTCCCCTGCACGCACATTGAAAACATACGGTTCGATGCCGCTCTGCGGATGTCACCTTTGTGTCGCGCAGTTGTGACGCGAGGTGCAGCGGCATCTGCCCAGCTAGGGATGAGACTGCCATGCTCGATAGTTGCCAGAACGCCCAGGAACGATGGGGCGGGGTTCACAAGCTGATCGACCGTTGGCTGGAGGAGCGTCATGAACTGGTGCAGGCCTTCCGCGCGCTGCGCGATGCCAAGCCAGCCTTCGCCGACAAGGACAAGAACCGCGACTTCTGCGCGATCCTGGTTGACTACGTGTCGGCCTGGCACTTCGAGGTCAGCGAGCAATTGGTCACTGAAGCGAAGGCGTTCGGCGACGAGCAGGCGCTCAAACTGGCCGAGGAAATCAATCCCCGGATCAACGACATCACCCAGATCGCTCTGGCTTTCAATGACCATTGCGAGAAAGGCGAGTGCAAGGATACCGAACGTTTCGCCGACAAGCTCGGCAAGCTGGGCGGCCTGTTGCACGAACGCTTCGAGCTCGAAGACTGCCTGATCGAAGTGCTGCACAACGCGCACAAGGAAGAGGGTGCGGTACAGGCCTGACGGCCTGTCTCAGTCGCCAACTGCCAGCAGTTCGATCTCGAACACCAGCGGGGTATAGGGCGCGATCAGGTCGCCCGCCCCATCGGCGCCATAAGCCTGCGCCGACGGAATCACCAGTCGCCACTTGGCGCCTGCCTTCATGTGTGGCAATGCCACCTGCCATCCTTCGATCACCGAGCCCAGGCTGAACCACTGCGGTTGCTGGCTCTGGTCGAACACCGAGCCGTCCGGCAGCTTGCCGACATACCGAACCTGCACTTTTCCACCCGCCTTGGGTTGCGCGCCGCTGCCGCTGGCCAGCTCGCTGTAGAGCACACCTTCGGGCAGTTCATGTACACCGCTGCGGGCGCGTTCGTTGGCCATGAAGCGTTTTTCCGCGGCCAGCAGCTTGTCGACCTGCGCCTGCTGCGCGGCGGCGTTGGCCTGCTCGTCATGCTGCTGGAGAATCGCCTGCATGCGCGTCTTGTCGATGCGCGGCGGCTGGCCCTGATAGGCCTGGCGCAGCCCCTCTACCAGCGCATCGAGCTGCAGGCCGGGCATCTCCTGGTGCAGGCGTTCGCCAAGGCTTGCGCCCAGGCTGTAGGCCAGGTCCTGGTCATTGGCGGGGGGTGTTTCGGGGGCGGCCAGGGCAGAGGCTGCCAACAGGCTCAAGCCGAGAATCAGATAACGAGGCACGGGCAACTCCTGCGGCGATGAAGGCGAAGTATGCCAGCCTTTGTTGCCGGCCAATGAGTAAATGTCGGCAATCATTTAATCGACTACTACACTTGCACCGAGCTGCAAGATAACAACTTTGCCCAGGCATGCAACGCGGCGCAAACAATACTGTCAACATGCCCTAGCGGCGGTAGCAGCAGAAGCATAGTATGAGCCGCAATCTCGTCAGCCAGGAGGTAAGCCATGTCGGCTAAAAAGAAGCCCGTCAGTACGCCGTTGCATCTGCTCCAGCAACTTTCCGGTAGCCTGCTCGAACATCTGGAAGAGGCTTGCTCGCAAGCGCTGGCGGATGCAGAGAAACTGCTCGCCAAGTTGGAAAAACAACGCGGCAAGGCGCAGGAGAAACTGCACAATGCCCGTCTGAAGTTGCAGGATTCTGCCAAGGCCGGCAAGGCCAAGGCACAAAGCAAGGCCCAGGGGGCTATCGGTGAACTTGAAGCACTGCTCGATTCGCTGAAAGATCGCCAGACTCAGACGCGTACTTATATTCAGCAACTCAAGCGTGATGCCCAGGAGAGCCTGAAACTGGCTCAGGGTGTTGGCAAGGTGCGTGAAGCCGCTGGCAAGGCACTCGGCCTGCGTGCGGCAGCCAAGCCTGCGGCCAAGACTGCTGCAAAACCTGCCACCAAGGTCGCGGCTGCCAAGCCTGCCACCAAGTCTCCTGCTGCCAAGCCCGCCGCCAAGGCACCCGTGAAAACCGCCGCTGCCAAGCCTGCTGCTAAAGCCGCCGCCAAACCTGCCGCTGCCAAGGCACCGGCCAAAGCGGCAGCCGCCAAGCCTGCTGCGAAAACCGCTGCGGCCAAACCTGCTGCGGCCAAACCCGCTGCCAAACCTGCTGCGGCCAAGGCCCCGGCCAAGGCTGCAGCCAAAGCAACTGCGGCCAAGCCTGCGACCAAGGCAGCTGCAGCCAAGCCGGTTGCCGCCAAACCAGCAGCCAAACCGGCAGCCGCTAAACCTGCTGCCAAGCCCGCTGCTGCCAAAGCTCCAGCCAAAGCCGCCGCCAAGCCGGTTGCAGCCAAGCCTGCAGCGGCTGCCAAGTCAGCAGCCAAACCAGCAGCCAAGCCAGCGGCGGCCAAACCTGCCGCGAAGCCAGCAGCGGCAAAACCGGCTGCGAAACCTGCAGCCAAACCCGCTTCGAAACCTGCCGCCAAGCCAGCTGCCACCAAGGCTCCTGCCAAGCCTGTCGAAGCCAAGCCCGCAGTTCCTGCTGCCAGCAGCACTCCGGCTTCTCCAGCGCCATCGGCTCCGGCCAGCACCCCGGCTCAGTCGCCGTCTTCGGCGTCCTGAAGCGCTCTGGCCGCGGCGCGCAGCTGATGCAGCGCGTCGTGGTCACGGGCCTGGTCCGGCGCCAGCCGGTCCAGCCAATCGTCGGCGTGTCCGTCCGGGCTCGCCGACCACGTTGCGGCGCACGTCTGCAAGTGCGCCAGCAAGGTTCGCTCCGCCTCTAGTTCCAACCCTTTCACCTGCTCTCGTAATGCCGCCAGGTGCGGATCGCCTTGTGCCTGTGCACGCCACGCCTGACGCAGCGCGCGCAAGGGTGTAACCACCTCTTGCTGCCAGGGGCTGGCCAGTTGCCGTAGTGCTTCCACCCGCCGCGCATCGGGGGCTACCCGCCGTGCCTGCAGCCAAGTGCCGCACAGCAGCAGGCAGACATCGCCGCCCAAGGCCTGCAGGGTCAGGCAGGCATTCTCGACCCCTGGACGGCCGTAGAGGGCCAGGGCGTGGTTCCATAATTCGCTGTGCATGATTCGTCTCGCGCCAATGATCGAGTGGCCTGTGTGGGCCACCCGGAAGCTGATAGACTCCGCGACCATCATGATCAGACTATCCAACCTCACTTTACAGCGTGGTCCTCAGCGCTTGCTAGAAGGCGCCGAGATGACCCTGCACACCGGTCACAAGGCCGGCCTCATCGGCGCCAACGGTGCCGGCAAATCCAGCCTGTTCGCCCTGCTGCGCGGTGAGTTGTCGCCCGACGCCGGCGATTGCCAGATCCCCGCCGATTGGCGCATCGCCCACATGCGCCAGGAGGTCGACACCCTCGATCGCCTGGCGGTGGACTATGTGCTCGACGGCGACCTGCGCCTGCGCAAGGTCCAGGCCGACCTGGCCGCTGCCGAGCAGGCCCATGACGGCACGGCGCTGGCGCGTCTGCACAGTGAGCTGGACAGTGCCGACGGCTACACCGCTGACGCCCGCGCTCGCAAGTTGCTGGCAGGGCTGGGCTTCACCGCCGAGCAGATGGACCGCCGCGTCGGCGACTTCTCCGGTGGCTGGCGGATGCGCCTGAACCTGGCCCAGGCACTGATGTGCCCGTCCGACCTGCTGCTGCTCGACGAGCCCACCAACCACCTGGACCTCGACGCGATCCTCTGGCTCGAAGACTGGCTCAAGGGCTATCCGGGCACGCTGCTGCTGATCTCCCACGACCGCGACTTCCTCGATGCCGTGGTCGACCATGTGCTGCATGTCGAACAGCGCAAGCTCAATCTCTACAAGGGCGGCTACAGCGCTTTCGAGCGCACCCGCGCCGAACGTCTGGCGCAGCAGCAGCAGGCCTACGAGAAGCAGCAGGCGCAGCGCGCGCACATGGAAAAGTACATCGCCCGCTTCAAGGCCCAGGCCACCAAGGCCCGCCAGGCGCAGAGCCGGATCAAGGCCCTCGAGCGCATGGAGGAGCTGTCGGCGGCGCATGTCGATTCGCCGTTCGACTTCGTCTTCCGCGAAGCCCAAAAGATCTCAAGCCCGCTGCTCGACCTCGCCGAAGGGCGCCTGGGTTATGGCGACAAGACCATCCTCGAGAAGGTCAAGCTGCAGCTCACCCCCGGTGCGCGCATCGGCCTGCTTGGCCCCAATGGTGCCGGCAAGTCCACCCTGATCAAGAACCTGGCCGGCGAACTCGAACCGCTGTCCGGGCGCCTGTCGCGCGGCGAGAACCTCGCTGTCGGCTACTTCGCCCAGCATCAGCTCGACTCGCTGGACGACAAGGCCAGCCCGCTGCTGCACCTGCAGCGCCTGGCCCCGGCCGAGCGCGAGCAGACCCTGCGCGACTTCCTCGGCGGCTTCGACTTCCGCGGTGATCGCATCGACGAGCCGGTGGTCAACTTCTCCGGTGGCGAGAAGGCCCGCCTGGCCCTGGCGCTGATCGCCTGGGAGCGGCCAAACCTGCTGCTGCTCGACGAGCCGACCAACCACCTCGATCTCGAAATGCGCTTGGCCCTGACCATGGCGTTGCAGGAATTCGCTGGTGCCGTGGTGGTCGTGTCCCACGACCGTCACCTGCTCAAGAGCACCACCAACGACTTTCTGCTGGTGGCCGATGGCAAGGTCGACACCTTCGATGGTGACCTGGACGACTACAGCCGCTGGCTGATCGACTACCGCCAGCGCACCGCCCCGGTCAGCAACACGCCGGTCAATCCGGACAAGACCGACAAGAAGGCCCAGCGCCAGGCCGCCGCCGCCCTGCGCCAGCAACTGGCACCGCACAAGAAGGCCGCCGACAAGCTGGAGAGCGAACTGGGCCAGGTGCACACGCAACTGGCCGAGATCGAGACCGCGCTGGGCGACAGTGGCCTCTACGACGCCGCCCGCAAGGATGAGCTGCGCGACCTGCTGGCCCGCCAGACCAAGCTCAAGCAGCGCGAAGGCGAGCTTGAAGAGGCCTGGATGGAGGCCCTGGAAACGCTGGAAAGCATGCAGGCCGAGCTGGAGGCGCTGTCCTGATGGAGCAGCTGCGCTCGCTGTTGCCCGGGCAATGGATGGATGCGTTCTGGCTGGGTTTGCAGATTCTGCTGATCCTGGCGCTGGCCTTCGTGCTGCAGCGCATTGTCGCCCGCACCTTGAGCCGTCTCGGCGAGCGCTACCCGCTGCCGCCGGAGCTGCTGGTGCCGGTGCGCGGCGGTCTGCGCTGGCTGATCATGGGCAGTGCGCTGCTGTTCGTGCTGGAGCGCATGGGAGTGTCGGCCACGGTGCTGTGGACGGCCCTGTCGGGCTTCGTCGCGGTGGCGGCGGTGGCGTTCTTCGCTATCTGGAGCGTGCTGTCGAACTTGTTGTGCGCCGTGCTGATCTTCACCGTCGGACCGTTTCGCATTGGCGACGTGGTCGAGCTGGTCGATACCCTCGACAAGCCGGGGGTGAAGGGACGGGTGATCGCGATCAACCTGCTGTACACCACGCTGATGGAAACGCCGGAGGCGGGTGGGGCGCTGGTGCAGGTGCCCAACAGCCAGTTCTTCCAGAAGTCGGTGCGGCGTTGGCGCGGGGCTGAGGTGCCGGGCGTCAGCAACGGCACATCGGCCGAGACTGATTGAGCTTCTGCCGGCCCTATCGCGGGCAAGCCCGCTCCTACAGACACCACGCTGACGCTGAATACAGCTGAGCCCTGTGGGAGCGGGCTTGCC
>NZ_JBNFMU010000034.1:0-7820 GCF_049942315.1 Pseudomonas wayambapalatensis | reverse complement strand
CAAGGGTGTAACAACTACGGGGTTGGGGTGGTTTTCACTTCCGGGGTTGGGGGGGGGTTGGGGGGGAAAAGCCCGCCCCCAGAGGAGGGGGGGGGGGTGGTCTTCCCCGCGAAGGCAATTTCAGCTTGTGCGCTTGGCCAGGAACGGCGGCAGATACAGCCCCAGATAAGCCTCGAACACCCGCATGCCTTCCTCCGCCATGCGCGGTGTGATCTGCTCGTGCAGCTGTATCGACCGGGCATAGACCCGGTCGCTCAGCTCCATTGCCAGGGCGAACACATCCACGTCCCCAGGCATCACCGGCAGCAGGAAATGCCGGTCGAACAGCTTGTGCAGCAAATCGCCCAGCTCCATGTCGTGCTGGCGGTCGGCCTGGACCACTTCGCTCAGGCCATGCTGGGCGAGGATCAACTGCCGGGCGGCAGTGTCCTGGTTGTAGATATCCAGCATGCGTTGCTCGACCAGGCGTGACAGACCCTGCCAGGTGCTGAAGGCGTGGCTGTCGATCGGCGCGCTCAGCGCCTCGCGAAAGGCGCGGTGCACGTCGGCGGTCAGGGCTTCGAGCAACGCCGGAACGCTGGCGAAGAAGTGATAGACCGAGGACGGCGGGATCTGCGCCCGTTCGGCCACGCTGTAGATCGACAGCCCCGCTACCCCCTCGCCCGCCAGCAGCTCGCGAGCCGCCGCCAGGATCGCTTCGATCCTGGCCTGGCTGCTGGCGCGGGGCTTGCGTGACGAGGGCGTGCGGCTCATCAGTTGCTGATCGCCAGGATGCTGGCCTGGTAGGCACCGACGAACAGGTCGAAGTCGCCGACTTCCTGCTGCTCCAGGCGCGACTGTTCGGCCAGAGAGTCGCGGGCGAGTGTTTCGAAGGCTTGCTGGCGCTCGCCAGGCAGCGCTTGCTCACGGAAGGTTTCGGCGTGCAGCTTGCTCTGGCGCAGCGAGAATTCGACGAAGCTTTCTTCGTGCTCGGTCATGCGCGCCAGGACCTGTGCAGAAGGTGTCAGCTCCGGGTCGTCGACCTTGGCCTGCTGCGCCTCCAGGGCCTTGGCGTGGTCGTCACCACCTTGCGCCTGGTCAAGCAGTCCGGCCAGCTGGCCGATGCGGGCGATCAGATCGCTGGCCCATTCGCGCAGGGCGACCGGCTGACCATCGCGCTGCAGCTCCAGGCCTGGGCGACGGCCTTCCTTGACTACGGTGAGGAAGTTGCTGGTGCACTGGCCGCATTCGCCGTTGTCCAGCGATGGGCTGTCCTCAAGCGCGCAGAACAGCAGGAAGGCGTCGAGGAAGCGAGCCTCGGTCAGGTCGATGCCCACCGGCAGGAAGGGGTTGATGTCCAGGCAGCGCACCTCGACGTACTGCACGCCGCGCGCGATCAGGGCCTGGATCGGACGTTCGCCGGTGTAGGTGACACGCTTGGGGCGAATGTTCGAGTAGTACTCGTTCTCGATCTGCAGGATGTTGGTGTTCAACTGCACCCATTCGCCGTCCTTGTGCGTACCCACTTCGACATAGGGCGGGTAAGGCGTGCCAACGGCCTTGCGCAGGCTGTCGGTGTAGCTGGACAGGTTGTTGTAGCAGGGCGTCAGGCCGGCCTGGGCGTTGCTCTGGTAACCCAGGTCGCTCATGCGCAGGCTAGTGGCGTAGGGCAGGTAGAGGGTGTTGGCATCCAGCTCTTCGAGCTGGTGCGGGCGGCCGCGCAGGAAGCCTTTGTCCAGTGCTGGCGAGGCGCCGAACAGGTACATCAGCAGCCAGCTGTAGCGGCGGAAGTTGCGGATCAGCGCAATGTAGGCCGACGACTGATAGTCACGGTCGTCCTGCTCGCTGCCTTCCGCTTCACGCAGCAGGGGCCAGAGGGCCTCGGGCAGCGAGAAGTTGTAGTGGATGCCGGCGATGCACTGCATGGTGCGGCCGTAGCGCAGGGCCAGGCCCTTGCGGTACACGTGCTTGAGCTTGCCGATGTTGGAGCTGCCGTACTCGGCGATCGGGATGTCTTCCTCGGCGGGCAGCGCGCACGGCATCGACGGGCTCCACAGGTATTCGTCGCCGAGCTTGGTGTAGACGAAACGGTGGATCTCCTCGAGGTTCTCGAGCACCTTGGCCGGATCAGCCAGGGCCGGGGTGATGAACTCCAGCAGCGATTCGGAGTAATCGGTGGTGATCTGCTCGTTGGTCAGTGCCGAACCCAGGGCTTCGGGGTGTGGGGTCTGGGCCAGCCGACCTTCGTCGGTTACTCGCAGGCATTCGCGCTCAATGCCGTGCAGGCACTGCTTGAGCAGGGAGAGATTGGCGCCGAGCAAGCTCAGGCGGCGATTGAGGAGGTCGCTCAAGATGGATTCCTTCACGCGTCAGTCGCCCCAATATGGGGGTAGAAATGACGGTCTACAAGGGTAGGGACAAAGGAACTGGCGTTGTCGCCTGGTTTACGCGGTTCCGGTGCTGGTAGCGCAGATACTTCGGGGCCTTGCCGAGCCCATCGCGTGACAAGCCCGCTCCCACAAAAGCACCGAGGCACCTGTGTGAGCGGGCTTGTCACGCGATAGGGTCAGTGACAGCGCCCGACCAATACCGGCAAAAATACCGCAGTTATCACTCGGGCAGCTAGAGAACCGCGAAGGTTCCCTGTGCCTTGGCCACCAGTTTGTCGCCCTGGAGCACGTCGGCGTCGACCACCAGCGTACGCCGCCCGGCGTGTATCACCCGGGCGGTGCACAGCACTTCGCCATCGCTGACAGCGCGCATGTAGTTGATCTTGCACTCGATGGTCACGCTCTGCTGGTCGAAGCCATGGCTGGCCGAACAGGCCAGGCCCATGGCGATGTCCACCAGGCTGAAGATCGCCCCACCGTGCAGTTTCTGGCCACGGTTGCGCAAGTGCGGTTCCAGCGGCAGGACCACCTCGGCAACGCCTGTGTCCAGGCGTTGCAGGCGGCAGCCCAGAAGCTGGCTGAAGGCGCTTTCGACGTATTCCTTCGGGACGTCCATCACTTCTTCTTCAACTGCTTGGCGTTGGCGAACAGCGCGGCCATGGCGTTGTTGGCCGGTGCGGCGGTGGCTGTCTCGCGTGGGCGTGGTGCCTGCTGCGAACGGTTGCCGCCGTTGCCGCGTGCGCCGCCACGGTTGCCTTCGACCTTCTCGCCGGGGGTGTCGCTCATGCGCATGGACAGGCCGACGCGCTTGCGTGGGATATCCACTTCCATGACCTTGACCTTGACCACGTCGCCGGCCTTGACCGCCTCGCGCGGATCCTTGACGAACTTCTCCGACAGCGCCGAGATGTGCACCAGACCATCCTGGTGCACGCCGATGTCGACGAAGGCACCGAAGTTGGTGACGTTGGTCACCACGCCTTCGAGGATCATGCCGGGCTCCAGGTCCTTGAGGTCCTCGACGCCATCCTGGAAGGTGGCGGTCTTGAACTCAGGGCGCGGGTCGCGGCCAGGCTTGTCCAGCTCCTGGAGGATGTCGGTGACGGTCGGCAGGCCGAAGGATTCGTCGGTGAATTTCTTCGGGTCGAGGCGCTTGAGGAAGCTGCTGTCGCCGATCAGCGAGCGGATGTCGCGGTCGGTGTCGGCGGCGATACGTTGCACCAGTGGGTAGGCTTCGGGGTGCACGGCAGAGGCGTCCAGCGGGTTGTCGCCGTTCATCACGCGCAGGAAGCCTGCGGCCTGCTCGAAGGTCTTCTCGCCGAGGCGGCTGACCTTCTTCAGCGCCGCCCGGGTGGCGAACGGGCCGTTGGCGTCGCGGTGGGCGACGATGTTCTGTGCCAGTGTGGCGTTCAGGCCGGAGATACGGGTCAGCAAGGCCACCGAGGCGGTGTTGACGTCCACGCCCACGGCGTTCACGCAGTCCTCGACCACCGCGTCCAGGCCGCGCGCCAGTTTCACCTGCGACACATCGTGCTGGTACTGACCCACCCCGATGGACTTCGGATCGATCTTCACCAGTTCGGCCAGCGGATCCTGCAGGCGGCGGGCGATCGACACCGCGCCGCGGATCGAGACGTCGAGATCCGGGAATTCGCGGGCAGCCAGTTCGGACGCGGAGTACACCGAGGCGCCTGCTTCGGAGACCATGACCTTGGTGATCTTCAGCGCCGGGTATTTTTTCACCAGGTCACCGATCAGCTTGTCGCTTTCGCGGCTGGCGGTGCCGTTGCCGATGGCGATCAGCTCCACCGAATGCTTGGCGCACAGGGCGGCGAGCACGGAGATGGTGCGGTCCCAGTCGTTTTTTGGCGCGTGCGGGTAGACGGTGGTGTAGTCCAGCAGCTTGCCGGTGGCATCGACCACCGCGACCTTGCAGCCGGTGCGCAGGCCGGGGTCGAAGCCCAGGGTGGCACGCGGGCCGGCCGGGGCGGCCAGCAGCAGGTCGTGCAGGTTGTGGGCGAAGACGTTGATCGCCTCGCCTTCGGCGTTGTCGCGCAGCTCGCCGAACAGGTCGGTTTCCAGGTGAGTGTAGAGCTTGACCTTCCAGGTCCAGCGCACCACCTCGCCCAGCCATTTGTCGGCCGGGCGGCTGCGGTTCTCGATGCCAACGTGGCTGGCGATCATCAGCTCGCACGGGTGCAGGGTGCCCGGCAGCTCCTCGCCGACCTTGAGCGAAGCGCTCAGCACGCCTTCGTTGCGACCGCGGAAGATCGCCAGGGCGCGGTGCGACGGGGCGTTGCGCAGCAGTTCGTCATGGGCGAAGTAGTCGCGGAACTTGGCGCCTTCCTCTTCCTTGCCCGGTACCACGCGCGCGGTGAGCACTGCCTCCTGCTTGAGGAAACCGCGCAGCTTTTCGAGCAGGGCGGCGTCTTCGGCGAAGCGCTCCATGAGGATGTACTTGGCGCCTTCGAGGGCGGCCTTGACGTCGGCGACGCCTTTGTCGGCGTCGACAAAGCGCGCGGCTTCGCTTTCAGGGTCGCGCTGCGGGTCGTCGAACAGGCCGTCGGCCAGTTCGCCCAGGCCGGCTTCCAGGGCAATCTGGCCCTTGGTGCGGCGCTTTTGCTTGTAGGGCAGGTAGAGGTCTTCGAGGCGGGTCTTGGTGTCGGCGAGCTTGATCTCGCGGGCCAGTTCCGGGGTCAGCTTGCCCTGCTCCTCGATGCTGGCCAGGATGCTGGCGCGGCGCTCGTCGAGTTCACGCAGGTAACGCAGGCGCTCTTCCAGGTGGCGCAGTTGCGTATCCTCCAGGCTGCCGGTCACTTCCTTGCGGTAACGGGCGATGAAGGGCACGGTCGAGCCTTCGTCCAACAGGCCCACGGCCGCCTCGACCTGCTGTGGGCGCACGCCCAGTTCCTCGGCGATACGGCTGTTGATGCTGTCCATGAGAACCACCTGACAAATAGTGAATACTAGGGCCGCAGTGGGGGTTCAGGCCCGGCGGCACTGGATGAAAGCCGCGCATTATACCCATCGCGTCCGGCTTGCGGTGATGGCGCTTGGCCATGCTCCTGGTGCGGGAAGTGGCACCCGGGGAAAAATCTGCTAACAATGCACACGGCACGCATCGCAATGGCTACGCCATAATGCGCCGCGATATCAGAGGAGTTATTGATGACCAGCACCGCAAACATTGCTGAAGGCGAAAAGATTCTCATCGTTGACGACGATCCAGGGCTGAGCAGCCTGCTGGAACGTTTCTTCACCAGCAAGGGCTTCCGTGCCCGCGCCGTGCCGAACGTCGAGCAGATGGACCGCCTGCTGGCCCGCGAAGTGTTCAACCTGGTGGTGCTCGACCTCATGCTGCCGGGTGAAGACGGCCTCTCCGCCTGCCGCCGCCTGCGCGCGGCGAACAACCAGATCCCGATCATCATGCTCACCGCCAAGGGCGACGAGCTCAGCCGCATCAAGGGCCTCGAGCTGGGCGCTGACGATTATCTCGCCAAGCCGTTCAACCCCGACGAGCTGGTCGCGCGGGTCAAGGCCGTGCTGCGGCGCCAGGTCCCGAGCGTTCCTGGCGCTCCGGGCAGCGAGGAAGAGACCGTCACCTTCGGCGACTACGAACTGTCGCTGGCCACCCGCGAACTCAAGCGCGGCGATGAAGTGCACATGCTCACCACCGGTGAGTTCGCCGTGCTCAAGGCACTGGTCATGCATGCTCGCGAACCGCTGACCCGTGACAAGCTGATGAACCTGGCCCGTGGCCGCGAGTGGGATGCCCTTGAGCGCTCAATCGACGTGCAGATCTCGCGCCTGCGCCGGATGATCGAACCCGATCCATCGAAGCCTCGCTACATCCAGACGGTCTGGGGTGTGGGTTATGTCTTCGTGCCGGACGGAAATGCCGGTAAATGAACCGCTGCCATGACACGGCAGGGCGGCCCGCAAGGGTCGCCCTGTTTTCGTCTGTGGTCCCCGCCATGCTTGTCCCCGCCGTGCAGTAATCGTCGCCAATGAAAACGCCTCTCTGGTTTCCGCAAAGCTTCTTCGCCCGCACCCTGTGGCTGGTGCTGATCGTCGTCCTGTTTTCCAAGGCGCTGACGCTGGTGTACCTGCTGATGAACGAGGATGTGCTGGTCGACCGCCAGTACAGCCACGGTGTGGCGCTGACCTTGCGTGCCTATTGGGCGGCCGATGAAGAGAACCGGGACCAGATCGCCGAGGCGGCCGGGCTGATCCGCGTGACCGGCTCGGGTGTTCCTGAGGGTGAGCAGCACTGGCCGTACAGCGAGATCTACCAGCGCCAGATGCAGGCCGAGCTGGGCGAGGATACCGAGGTGCGCCTGCGCATCCACGCGCCGCCGGCACTGTGGGTCAATGCGCCGAGCCTGGGGCCGGGTTGGTTGAAGGTGCCGTTGTACCCGCACCCGTTGCGGGGGCAGAAGATCTGGAACGTGCTCGGTTGGTTCCTGGCCATCGGCCTGCTGTCCACCGCGTCGGCCTGGATCTTCGTGCGCCAGCTCAACCAGCCGCTCAAGCGCCTGGTGTTCGCTGCCCGCCAGCTCGGGCAGGGGCGCAGCGTACGCCTGCCCATCAGCGATACGCCCAGCGAGATGACCGAGGTGTACCGAGCGTTCAACCAGATGGCCGAGGATGTCGAGCAGGCCGGGCGCGAGCGCGAGCTGATGCTGGCGGGGGTCTCCCACGACCTGCGCACGCCCCTGACCCGGCTACGGCTGTCGCTGTCGCTGATGGGTAACGAAAGCGAGCTCAGCGACGACATGGTGCGCGACATCGAAGACATGGACGCCATTCTCGACCAGTTCCTGGCCTTCATCCGCGATGGCCGCGACGAGCCGGTGGAAGAAGTCGACCTGGGTTATCTGATTCGCGAGGTGGTGGCGCCTTATAACCAGCCCGAAGAGCGCGTGCGCCTGTGCCTGGAGCCTATTCCACCCTTCCCGCTACGACGTGTATCGCTCAAGCGCATGCTGGGCAATCTGATCGGCAATGCCCTGCACCATGCGGGCAAGGGCGTCGAGGTGGCGGCTTATGTATCAGGTGAGCAGGGCGCGCCGTATGTGGTGCTCAGCGTACTCGACCGGGGCACGGGGATCGACGAATCGGAACTGGAGACCATCTTCAACCCGTTCATTCGCGGCGACCGCGCGCGTGGGGGCAAGGGCACCGGGCTGGGCTTGGCGATCGTCAAACGTATCGCCGCCCAGCATGGCGGCAATGTCGAGTTGCGCAACCGCTCCGGTGGCGGGATCGAGGCGCGGGTGCGCCTGCCGCTGGGGTTGTTGCTGCCGCGCGATGCGGTGTGAGGTTCTGGGGGCTCTTCTTGGGTAGCCACAAAAAGGACACCAAAGTTTCCCACCAACCCCCTTCCCTTGTCCTCGTCTTGTTTTTCCCCCCCCTTTTCTCCCAATGTTTTATAGATCGGAAAAGCAAAAA
>NZ_JBNFMU010000033.1:0-12411 GCF_049942315.1 Pseudomonas wayambapalatensis | reverse complement strand
TGTAAATGAGCATTCCGAGGCTGTTTTCAACGCAGCATCACCGAGTATCAAGGCTTTTCACACAGAGCCTAGGTTTGGTAAGGGGGGTTGAAAGTTAAAATAATAGTCTTGACCTGACGGGGCGAGTGCGCTAAATAAGCATTTCACTCGACGTGTGATTCTCAAACATTGCAAACTCAAGGTTAGGTATGGATATATACGATCGGCTTTTCGGCGATAATAATGAATATTATAATGATACCGGGAAGCCAAAATACATGGATGGTAATTATTTTAAACAGTTCCACTATGGCTTCATCAGTGAGAGAGAGCAAGCAAGAAAAAAAAAGGGGAAGTGCATTATTCCCGATTGCACCGATAGGTGCGTATCTTCCCATACGATACCTGAATCAGCAGTATTAAAGCGCGTTGCTCAAGAAAATGAAGTGCTCTACCCCGAATACAATGCGCAACTAAAGATCTACGAATGCAAGCCTATTAATATAAAGAAAGCATCTGCATTTCCCGGGTTCTGCGTGCAACATGAATCGATGTTTAGCGGTTTTGAAATCAATGGGGATTTTGAAGATCCATCGATTGCATTGCAAAATCTGAGGATCGTCTATCGATACCTATTCGGATTATCCAGCCTCACCAAGGTCTTTAAACGAAAGCTGGCGGCATATAAAAAAGAGATCACCGATTATAAGATGCAAAGATTTTCAGAGGTCAAGCATTTATTGAAGAAAGGCTTGACACTTACCAACGTTGACGATGAAATAAGTCTTCATCTCAAAAGTCAAATAGAAAAACTTGAAAATCAATATGCTTATATTCATAACGAGGACTTGGTTCCTTTGGTTAATACTTTGTCAGGAGAGGACTCATCTATTTCGATGTACACCGTCCATTTGGACTGTGAAGTTCCTATGTGTCTCGCTGGCAAAAGTGAATTTAAGTCTGGCGACAAAAAATATACTGTTCACCTATCAATATTTCCGCGGGCAGGAAAAACATTTTGCTGCTTTTCTCTTCCAAAGCTTTACGAGGAGGACTTTATTAGAAGCTTAATAAAGCATAGCACTGACATCGGATTTTTGAACGTTATTGAGTCTTGGATGGTCTACGGAACTGACTTCTGGTACATTAACCCAATAGAGTGGAATAGTTACTCGAAAGAAAAGCAAAATAAAATTATGACCCTACTAAAAAGTACGGATCATTTCCCTGACGAAGAGCTTGATTTCACAATATTTGACAACTTGCGTGCAACACTTTTAGCAAAAGCTGAAGAGGATCTGACTCAAAAGAAGTAACCTAATAAACGCATCCTGAACCTCATGTTTACGCGGGGTCATTTATTGGGTTTTCAGTCCCAGAGAGCAATGGTGCATCCTTACACCCCCAGGACTAGGATGCATTTTGGAAAGGCGTATCCATGGTTTCGCCGGCATGATGCCGCGGATTCGAGCCGAGCTTCAAGAGTCGAGTCGAAAGCTCGCAGCCCGCTACCGACTGAACGTGAAGACCCTAGCCAAGCGGCGATCATGAATCACTGCATAGGATGCTCGTATGGGGCCTGTCAACCCACGCATTGCCAGCTGGCAGCCTCCGAAGAGGCGATGGTAGTGGAGTTCCGGTAGCGCACGATGATGCCCTTAACGACCTGCTGGGTCACCCACTTGATTGCTTCCCACTCCTGACCCGGAGCGCCTTGCACCGCTGTATGGCGCGTCACGGAATCAGCCAAGCATCCCAAAGGAGCCGCAGTCAAGCGCAGTAAATTCGATAGAACTGAGATGGGCTATCTGCACATTGATAGCTCGGAGTTACGCCTTGATAGCGGAAACCTATATCGCCCCTGTCCTATACACCTCTCCAACTAGCCCAAAACCTCTAGATTGATGATGATCTGCTTGAGATCTGACCCGATTCACTCCGGAAAAGGCGACCAATATTTTTTCCCTCACACAGAACGTCAGCCACTGACAGTTAGTCCGTCTCGGTCAAGCACAGGTATGGGGCGTTTTATCCCATTTCTCACGTAGCATGTGAAGCAATTGAGCGTAGTTCTGACTGCTGCCTCCACAATTCCGATTCGATTCCACTGACGGCCATAACTAGCTGATTTATTTATAGATACCCTATGGGGCATATCAAAAAATCCACCAAATTCCAGCTCCGTGAATACAGGGACCTCCCGGCCAACAACCGTCCGTCTGTCTCCGCACCAGTCCCACCCCTTTCCCCCCAGGCTCCTCTCCGAACTTCCTCACCCTCTACCAGCACTTACCTCCCTTGAAGGTTGGCGCGAGCCCACTGCTCGGCGGTCGTGACGTTAATCGCCTGCTGTTCATTAAAGGTGCCCGCTTTCGGCCAGGCCACGCCTCGGCCCTGGGCAAACACGGCCCGATACTTCTTGATGTGATGAGTCGGGTCTTTTTCCAGTTCGTCCATCAGATACGGAACCGTCCATTCGTTACGTTTGAAAGGTCGTCCAAGGACACGTTCGAGCAGCCCAGCAACTTCATCGTAAGTAACCGTGTCGCCCGAGAGATACACGATTTCGTTGCGCAAGCGGGGCTCGAAGAAAACGATCTCTGCTGTCAGCGCCCCGATGTCATCGGGTGTGGTCAGTGTGACGCTGTTCTCCAGCCCGCCCAGCGCGTTCACCGTGTCATTCTCGAAGTCCACCACTTCAAAAATGGGCTCAAACATGAAGCTGGTGAACATGCCCGTCGAGATGATGACCCACTCAGTCTTGTCTTGAGCCCTCAGCAACTCGCGAACGTCAAGCTGGGCATCGAAAAGGTCCTGCGGGCTTCCGCGTCCAATCACCTCAAAATCCACGCCGAACTGCCACGGGAAGTATCGCTTGACGCCGGACTTCAGAGCCGCAGTGGCAAGCTTCATCGGAGTTTCTCGGCCTGCAACCATCCCTGCGCAGCCAATGACGGTATCGAATTGAGCGAATACCGCCGCAAGCTGGTCGATGGAGTCGCTCACCAGATCGGCAGCGACCATCTGAATGCCGAGGCTACGAAGCTCATCGATTTCGGCCTTTTTTGCCGGGACTTGGGTGTTGATGGTGGATTCGCGCAGCAGCACGCTGACCGTTGAGCCAGGGGCTCGTTCTGCAACCCGAGCAAGGTTGCGAAGCACGGGCAGCCCAAGCTCTCCTGCGCCTAATACGAGGATCGATTGAGGGGTTGGCTGGGTGGGATGGGTCATGATTTGTCCTGGTTAAAGTTGCCTGTAAGATGGACAAATGCTTGCACGACTATGCAGCGCTCGTAAGAAGGCACACGCGTGATACCAGGGGGAAGCATGGCCGATCATGAAGCTTTGAGGCAGGCGCAAGCCATCTGCCAGACGCTTAGAGAGGATGACGATGGGGTCAGGCGTGAGGTACTTGCACATGCGGGCAGTCGCTGGTCTCTGGGCATTCTGCATGCGCTAGGTGTCTACGGCACGATGCGCCACGCCGATATCAAACGGCAGTTGCGTGGCATTACACAGCGCATGCTGACCAAGACACTGCGATCACTTGAGCGGGATGGCTTGGTCAGCCGCCACGAGTTCCAAGAGATTCCGCCCCGTGTTGAATATGACCTGACTGCGCTGGGGATGCAGCTGCTTGTCCGTATGTCGCCTATTTGGACGTGGGTGGTTGAAAACGTGGAGCAGATCCGCGAGGCCCGCCACAGGTTCGACAGTCAGGACGGAAAGACACCGTTCTGGCAAGAGCCCGTCCCAATGCCTGCAAGTTCGGTTACTGGCTATGACAGCCCGCTGATAGAGCAGGCTATAACAGCGAAGAGAGACAAATGATTGTTGCGGAACACATCGAGAGTTCACCTCGAAACTGTCTGGTCCGCGATACCCTCATGGCGGCTAACGCTTCCGCTTACAACGCCTACAGCCACGTCCTGTCCATATGGGGCTTAGCGCTGTAACCTGTAGATCGGATCTGTGCTCGATCAGCAAGCAGGTCGAGCACTTGAATCTGGCCTACACCTTAGCCCGCCCGTGCCGAAATCAGCTCGAACGGCGCCTCGTTCAATAGTCCGCGGGCTATGTCCAGGCGTATCGCGTATGGTGCCCACGTGTGCCTGTTCTGGTACAACAGTTACTTTCGACTGCTGCGGAATCACAGTCGCACCCCGCTTGTCCCATGACTCACCTAATCTTTCGGAAGATCGGGCAGTCGGGCGCTGCTAATAGCCAATTACACCAGGATTTTTATGACCCTGCAGAAGCGTAACAACGTCCATATTGTTGGGGACGGAGGGGTAACCTTGATCCTGGCGCATGGGTTTGGCTGTGACCAGAGCATGTGGCGGTTGCTGGTGCCGCATTTCTCCAAGAGCTTCCGCGTTGTTACCTATGATCTGACCGGCGCTGGTCAGTCTGAGCTTGAGGCGTACGATCATGGCAGGCACGCGTCGCTGTGGGGGCACGCAGCGGATCTTAACGAGATCATCAACGCGTTTGCGAAGGGCCCCGTGATCCTGGTGGGGCACTCGGTCAGCTCGATGATCTGTGCCTTGGCCACTGTGCAGTCGCCAGAGCGGATTGCTGCGCTGGTGATGATCGGCGGTTCGCCTTGCTACGTAGACAAGGGTGACTACACCGGCGGATTCTCGCCGGATGAAGTGCTGCAAATGCTGGCCACCATCGACGACAATTATCTCGGCTGGGCCGGGACCATGGCGCCTGTCTTGATGGGGGCACCGGGGCAGCCGGGGCTTCACGAAGAGCTGCTGGAAAACTTTGCTCGCACCAACGCCTTTATCGCCAGGCATTTTGCCCGTGTGATCTTCCTGTCCGATCACCGGCAGGACATTTGCGGGCTGTCGACACCCACGTTGATCCTGCAATGTCCCGGCGACGTGGTCGTGCCAATGGAGGTTGGCGATTATCTGCACCAGGTGCTGCCCGACAGTACGTTGAGCATCATCAACAATATCGGCCATTTCCCGCAGCTGAGCGCGCCCAGTGCATGCACGGCTGCAATGGATGCTTTCTTCGTAGAACGTGGGTTCAGTGATGGATGACACCGCGCAGTTGCTCACAGCAGCGTATTTCGAGAACGCCCCGTGCGGACTGGTTGTCATGGCCGCGGATGGCACCATCATCCGCGCCAACCAAACGTTCTGCGATTGGCTGGGATACGACTCGACGCTGATGCACGCGTGCAGTTTCGAGCAGTTGCTGACGGTGGCGGGGCGTGTGTTCCAAAGCACACACTGGAAGCCATTGATGGACATGCAGGGCTCTGTTGCGGAGGTTAAGGTCGACCTGCAACATCGCAATGGAACAGCCGTTGCCATGTTGCTCAATGGTGTCCGGCAGGCAAGTGACGACGGGGTCGTCTACCAGTTGGCGTTGTTCGGCATTAGCCAGCGAGACCGCAATGAGCGGGGGGTATTCTTGGCAATGCAGCGCGCCGAGGAACTGCTGGCACAGAAGGCCGCCGCCGAATCAGCTTTGCAACGCGCCCAAGTCGAGTTGGCCGCAGCCTATGAAGATGTGCGGCATCGGGCACTGCTCGCCGAACGAATGGTCGCTGTGGCTAGCCATGACCTGAAAAATCCGATGACGGCCATCAAGATGGCTACTGAGCTGCTTGCACGCGATGTCCAATCCGACCGGGGGCGTCGCCTGCTGGGCAGCATTGGCACTTCTGCCGAAAGAGCGCAGCGCATGATCGTCGATCTTTTGGATTTCGCTTCGATCAAACTCGGTCAGGGCATCGGTATCCGTCGCCAACAAGTTGATCTTCTGAAGGCCATGGACCAATCCGTGAGTGAGCTCAGGATTGTTTTTGGCAACGCAAGCATTCGTCATTTGTCTCGGGGGCAAGGGACATTCGAGGTGGACCAGGACAGGTTGCATCAGATGATCGGTAACCTGGTCGCCAACAGTGCGGCATATGGCGACCTTCGCTATCCCATCACGCTCACTACTGAGTTCTGCGGCAACGGTGTGGTTTTGAGCGTTCACAACCACGGCCCTGCCATCGCCGAGGAATTGCTGCCCAAGTTATTCGAGCCGATGACGCGTGGTAGCGACCGGCAAGATGCGCTGCGTTCGCTCGGGCTTGGTTTGTTTATCGTCAAGCAGATCGCCGAAGCCCATGGTGGCCGGGCTACCGTGACGTCCAACCCAATCTATGGCACCACTTTCATCATCCACTTGCCCTATTGAACTGCCGGCACTGCCGAACATTCCCTCACGGATTAAGCAACACTCCAGAGCCTCAGTCGTCAGTCAAACCTTTCCCCATCGCTGTGTATTCAAGCGTATGCCGTTGGCCTTTGGAGTCTTCGTAGATCATGCGCGCGGGTACCAATTCGCGCACGTCGGGCACTTCGCTCACGGAGATCACTCGGGCAATGTCCAGGTGCTGCGAGTAGTTGTACCGTTCAACCGGCGGCTGCTTGAAATCCTGCGCCACTTCATTGGCCATTGCCGTGCTGCAAAGGCCGCCAAACACCAATGCCACTAACGCTTTCATTTTCAAGTTACCTGTCTGTAGTGAGGGGGCTTGCGGCGCCGCGAGCGCCGAGTTGCACCCAGTGTTCTACAGGCGGATTAGTTGAGGGTTAACAGAGCAGGGTCGCCGGCCCTGGGCGTATGTCGGACTGTTCCCAAAATGCGGTTCACAGCTTCTGCTGGCTTCGCCGCGCCTTGCGCTGAAGCCCCGTTAGGCATAAATTCCCTTCAGTCGCGGCAACCTCCGCGACCGGGTTTGGCGACCCGGGAAAACTTGGCGCAAAGCGCCCCACACGATTGCAGGCGCTTTTTTTTGCGTCCGCAGCCTCGTGCCATGGCGGCTGTGCGTGGGAGACCTTCGGGTCTGCCGGGTTCCAAGTTCCCGGTTCGCCAACCTGCGTACAGCTGCCACCCAATTGTTTGGCGACGATGCGTGGCAGCTCCAACCTAACTTGGAGTTTCATGCATGCTTATCGCTATCCCTTACAGGATCCTCGCATCCGCTCTCCGCCGCTGCTCATCAGCGCCGGTATCTCGCCCCCATCGCTTCTGTCCACAGTCAGTCCACCCGCGAACTGAGGCAGGTGTCCCATGACTGACCACGAGCGCCTTTCCACAATCCAATCCTATGCCTGGACCCTCGAACTCCTGGGCGAGGCACTGGCTCAATACGATGAACTGCTTGAGTGTGAGCACAACCCGCAGTTGAGCGGTCGAGGTGCGGCGGGGATTCACCAGGCCATCCGCATCATCGGTCGGATGACGGCGGAGGAGTGTGGGAGGTTGATTGATTTGGCGGGGGAGGCTGTGTAGCTGTTGGAGGTGTTGTTGGCCCTCGACTGCCGGGGCCGCTTTGCGGCCCTTTCGCGGCACGAGGCCGCTCCCACACGGACTGGGTTTGGGCTACCGACGGAGCTTTTCATAGGCGATCCATTCCTCGCGCATTCGCCGTATTACTTGAAGCCTTTTGCACATTTGGCGGTAGCGGCGGCTGTTGTAGCAGGCGAGGGCCGAGGTGGCCGAGAGCATGCCCACCAACGAAAACAACTCTAATCCAGGCTTGAAGTAGCTTATGCAGTTGGCCGCAAGGCATATCACCAATACCCCTACAATCCACCATGTGAATTTTCCTCTGCCACGGATTACCGAGTACTGAGCGCACCCCAGCACGGTCGTGCCCAACATCAGCAGAGTAAAGGAGTACTCAAGGTAGTTTGGATGCTTGCGAAAGTAGACATCTGCTATGGCGCCTGCTCCCGTAGAGATGGCGATAATTGCCAGCAACATTGCCAGCGCAAGGATTGGGAAAAATCGTTTGAGAAAGGTGCCTAAACAAAAGGTAAGAAACATCATTCGCTGATTTCCTCTATCAGCATTACAGCAAGGTTCTGGACCATCCCGTTCCCGATGATGCCGATGCCGCTAAGGATGGACTCACTGATAAGTGCAATGGTCGATGTCCTGATTTGTGCGGGCATAAAGCGTTTGGGAAGGGTACCGAGACGTTGTTTGAGTTTTAGTTGTTTACTCGTCAGCGACGGGTGTTTGATCGAGAGGATTTCTCTCATCAGCGTGCTGCGTTGCTGGCGACTCAGTGTTCTACTCAACGAGAACCATCCTGCACCTGTCAGGCTTTTGCGCATTTGGAGATATTTGATCGTGTTCAGAGAGGCGCTGGCGATTCCGAGCAAAGAGATGATGTCTAGCAGCGGTGCAACAATCTTGAACCAAGTTTGATTATCGAGTTCATCATTGCTTTCCGGGGCGTGAAGCTCCAAGTGAACACGGCGCACTCCAATCGCACACTGGGCGGCAGATGCCAATAAAGCTCCGTAACCAGCAATGCTGATAGCAATCCCAGGGCCACCGGTGATAGCAGTCAAAACACCTCCATTCACTATCAACAGCAACCCGCCGATAAATCCCGTACACGCCAACCCAGTATTCCAGAGATCCGAAATCAACCTGGACTGCCGCGGATCCTTCACCTGCTGCTCAAGATACTGTTCAGCCGTAACCGGCCTAGGCAGCTCCTGCAACACCACCCTCTTCGGCAGCACACTGCAAACAGGCTGAAACGCCCGCAAGGTAATCGCGTTGTAATGAGTATCGACATAAACCACCCCCGCCCCAACGATGGCGGGATCGCGGTCGATTGCGGCATACAGTTTGGGAAGATCGATCGAGCTTTCGATCCGCGCTCGGGCGAAAGGCTTGAACGGGTTGCCACCTAATTCCGTGATGGGCGGGCGAGGCATGACGAGTCCTGAGCAGGGCGTCAGGAGAGACCGTTGGGTCAGCCGCTAGCCCGCGATTGAGGGACTCGCGAGCATAAGAAGGCGCTATTGGCGGGTATGTCGGACCGTTCCGATATGATTGTGGGAGAGTGCCGCCGTGAGCTTTGCCTCTGGTCGTGGGATACGTCGCAGTGTCGCGGACTGTTGCCAGCGAAGTTTCATCATCTTCTGTAAGCACTACCGGTTTGAGGTGGTGCGGTCAGTCTGTTCGTCCTTGAAGCGCAGCATCCCGTGCTCGGGCACCATGGGCATGAACTCGTCATGCGCGTGGGCCCTAGTTTCGTAGGCCCCGTCGGTCCGGAGGCTACCTCACCACCTGGGCCAGGTTGCCGATGAAATGCCGCAGCCATTCATGATGCGGTTTGTTGTGCCGGGCAATGTCCCAGACCATGAAACAGCGGAACGACGGCACCGGGAAGGGCACCGGGCTCACGGTCAGGTCGGTCATCGCCGCATAGCTCTCGGCGGCGAAGCTGGGGATCGTGGCGATCACTTCGCTGTTCATCAAGGTGCTCAGTGCACCGCTGAAATGGGTGAACGAGGCGGTGACATGCCGCGCATAGCCTGCCGCCTCGAACATGTCGTCGATGAAGCCGCGGCGGCCATCGTAGGAAATCCGCACGTGATTGGCGGCGAAATAGTCTTCCAGGGCGATGGGGTCGTTTGCCGCTCCATTGCGTGGACGGTAGAGGCAGGCGTAGGACGAGGAAAACAGCACCTGCGAGGAATAGCTGGTGTTGAAGTCCTTGGGTTCGGCACAGATCACCAGGTCCATGTCGGGGTCTTGCAGCGACTGTTTCCACAGCGAGCTGTTGCTCTGGTGGAAGGCGAAGGTCACGCCCAGGCCTTCGGCCGCTGCGGCGTTGACGATGCGCGGCGCAAGGCAGGCCTCGATATCGTCAGACAGGCCGATATTGAAGACATAACTGGAATCGTGCGGCGAAAAGTCGGGTTCTGTGCCCAACAGGCCGGATATGGAGGTCAGGGCTTCGGTGATCTTCGGCGCCAGCTCCATGGCCTTGCGCGTGGGTTGCATGCCCGAGGCGGTGCGGATGAACAGCTCGTCGCCGAAGTGCTCGCGCAGGCGGCGCAAGGCCGAGCTCACTGCGCCCTGGGTCACGTGCAGCATGGCCGAGGCGCGGGTGGCGCTGCGTTCGGTCATCAGGCAGTGAAAGGTCAGCAGCAGGTTCAGGTCGATCCGAGAAATATTACGTACGTTAATCCGGCTCATATTTCCTAATCGTTTGCCCCGTGGTCGGTGGTGTTTCTAGTCTGGTGCCCACAACAGATAACAACACACAGGTGGATCCGGTGGGCACGATTTCGCATAGCGTGGGTGAAAGCAATACCCATACCAGGGGTGGGCAGGTGGATATCCGCAAGCGCGCCATCGCGGTAGGGATCGGCAACTTCATGGAGTGGTTCGACTTCGCCGTTTACGGCTATTTCGCGGCGGTGATCGGGATGCTGTTCTTCCCGTCCAGCGCGCCTGGCGTGTCGCTGCTGTCGTCGCTGGCGGTATTCGCCGTGGGCTTTCTCTCGCGGCCGTTCGGGGCGCTGATCCTGGGGCCGATCGGTGACCGTTTCGGCCGCCGGGCGGTGCTGATCATCACGGTGTTCGGCATGGGGGTGTGTACCACGATCATCGGGTTGTTACCCACCTACGAGGCGATTGGTATCGCAGCGCCCGTGCTGTTGATCGCCATGCGCTTCGTGCAGGGGATGATGGTTGGCGGCGAGTGGTCGAGCGCAGGCATCTATATTGTCGAGAGTGCGCCGGCGAATCGCCGTGCCACGGCGGCCAGCGTGATCACCGGGACTGCCGGGCTGGCGTTCCTGTTCGGCACCTTCGTCGCCGCGACCATCACCACCACGCTCAGCGACGCGCAACTGACGGCCTGGGGCTGGCGCCTGCCGTTCGTGGCCTCGATCGTCATGACCGGCATCGCCATCTTCATTCGCCGCAAGCTGGGCGATACCCCGGTGTACGAAGAGATGGTGCGCCAGCGCGATTCGGCGCAGGCCCCGAGCAAGGCGGTGCGGCGCCGGGCGTTCATTACCACCTTTGCCTTTTCGGCGCTGTTCGGGGTGTCGCTTTATTACTTCGTCACCTACGCCAACAACCACCTGGTCACCACCGTGGGGCTGCCGCGCAGCACGGCGCTGTGGCTGTGCAGCATCGCGCTGGTGGTGTACGTGATCGTCAACCCGCTGATTGGCCGGCTCAGTGACCGCATCGGCCGGCGCAAACTGTTGCTGGGTGCTGCCGCGGCGCTGACGGTGCTGGCGTTTCCGATTTTCCTCTTGATCAACAGCGGCAACAGCGCGGCGATCCTGCTCGGCTTGATCATCCTGGGGGTACTGGTGGCGGTCACGGCAGTGATGGACGTGGTGCTGCTGGTGGAGGTCTTCCCGGCCTCGATCCGCTCCACCGGCGCAGCGCTGGGGCACAACCTGGCGCTGGGGATCCTGGCAGGCCCGGGGCCGTTCATCGCCGCGGCGCTGATCCGCATGACCGGCGACGCCAACCTGCCCGCTGCCTATCTCGCCGGGGTCTCGCTGCTGTGCCTGCTGGTGCTGCGCAAGACCTTGCCGGAAACCCGTGACAACGACATCAGCCGTTTCTAACCACAGACAGGAGTCATCATGACCCGTGTAGCAATCATCCAGGCCGCTTCCGTTCCTTATGATGCGATGGCCAGTGTCGAGAAGGCCGCCGGCAGCCTGCGGCGGGTGGCGGAGCAGGGCGCACAACTTGCGGTGTTCCCCGAAGCGTTCATCGGCGGTTATCCCAAGGGCGCGGCATTCGGCAGTGTGGTGGGCAATCGCAGTGCTGCCGGGCGCGCGCTGTACCAGCGCTACGTCGAGGGAGCCGTGGCCCTGGACGGCCCGGAGCTTGCGGCCTTTGCCGAAAGCGTCGAGCAGACGGGGGTGACCGCGGTGGTCGGCATCATCGAGCGTCATGGCCGCACCCTGTATTGCACCGCTGTCACCCTCGCGCCGGGCCGGGGCATTGCCGGTTATCACCGCAAGCTCATGCCGACCGGGCAGGAGCGCCTGATCTGGGGCTTCGGCGATGGCTCGACCATTGAGCCGGTGCAGACCGACTTCGGTGTGCTCGGCAGCGTGATCTGCTGGGAGAACTACATGCCGGCGCTGCGCCAGGCCATGTATGCGCAAGGGGTGCAACTGTATTGCGCACCGACTGCCGACGATCGACCGTCGTGGGCCAGCTCCATGGTGCATGTGGCGCTGGAGGGCCGGGTGTTCGTGCTCTCGGCCTGCCAGGCGATTCGCCTGGGCGAGTATCCGCAGCAGCACCGCGAGGCGTTCGGGCTGGATTTCGCCGACGACGACTACGTGATGCGCGGGGGGAGCATGATCGTCAGCCCCTTGGGCGAGGTACTGGCCGGGCCGGTGTTCGATTGCGAGACCGAGTTGTACGCGGATCTGGACATGAGCCAGTTGAGCCAGGGCAATCTCGACTTCGATGTGGTGGGCCATTATGCGCGGCCGGATGTGTTCGAGCTGAAGGTCAATACCGCGCCGTTGCGGGCGGTGAGTTTCGACGGCTGAGATCGCCGGGGCCGCTTTGCGACCCAATCGCGGGACAAGCCCGCTCCCACAGATACGTGCG
>NZ_JBNFMU010000032.1:0-5101 GCF_049942315.1 Pseudomonas wayambapalatensis | reverse complement strand
GGGGTGCAATTCAATATGGTAAAGCTGGCGAGCAGGCCCTAGACTCAGTGAGCTGTCTATTCCAACCACTTAGCTGGAAGCATGCCATGAATAACAATAACAGCCTGCTACGTCACATCCCGTGGCTGGCGCTGGCAGTCATAGGAGCCTGTGCGCTGGGTGTGGTCGCCCTGCGTCGCGGTGAAGCCATCAACGCCTTGTGGATCGTGGTCGCGGCTGTGGCCATCTACCTGGTCGCCTACCGCTACTACAGCCTGTTCATCGCCACCAAGGTGATGCAACTCGATCCGCGCCGGGCCACCCCGGCGGTACTCAACAACGATGGCCTGGACTACGTCCCGACCAACAAGCACATCCTCTTCGGTCACCATTTCGCCGCCATCGCTGGCGCCGGCCCGCTGGTCGGCCCGGTGCTCGCCGCGCAGATGGGCTACCTGCCCGGTACGCTCTGGCTGATTGCCGGCGTGGTACTGGCAGGGGCCGTGCAGGACTTCATGGTCCTGTTCCTCTCCACCCGCCGTAACGGCCGTTCGCTGGGCGACATGGTGCGTGAGGAAATGGGCCGCATTCCGGGCACCATCGCCCTGTTCGGCTGCTTCCTGATCATGATCATCATCCTCGCGGTGCTGGCGCTGATCGTGGTCAAGGCCTTGGCCGAGAGCCCGTGGGGCATGTTCACGGTGATGGCGACCATCCCGATCGCCATGTTCATGGGCATCTACATGCGCTTCATCCGCCCGGGCCGTATTGGCGAGATTTCGCTGATCGGCGTGGTGCTGCTGCTGGCATCGATCTGGCTGGGCGGCGTGATCGCGGCGGATCCTGTGTGGGGCCCGGCGTTCACCTTTACCGGCGTGCAGATCACCTGGATGCTGGTCGGCTATGGCTTCGTCGCCGCCGTGCTGCCGGTGTGGCTGGTGCTGGCACCGCGTGACTATCTCTCGACCTTCCTCAAGATCGGCACCATCATCGGCCTGGCCATCGGTATCCTGATCATCGCGCCTGAGCTGAAAATGCCGGCCCTGACCCAGTTCACCGACGGTACCGGGCCTGTGTGGAAGGGCACCCTGTTCCCGTTCCTGTTCATCACCATCGCCTGCGGCGCGGTGTCCGGCTTCCATGCCCTGATCAGCTCGGGCACCACGCCCAAGCTGCTGGACAACGAAACCAACGCCCGCTACATCGGCTACGGCGGCATGCTGATGGAGTCGTTCGTCGCCATCATGGCCATGGTCGCCGCCTCGGTCATCGAGCCGGGCGTGTACTTCGCCATGAACAGCCCGGCCGCAGTGGTCGGTGCCGACGTCGTGTCGGTGGCGCAGACCGTCAGCAGTTGGGGCTTCACCATCACCCCCGAGCAGCTCGAGGCCACCGCCCGTGACATCGGCGAGCACACCATCCTGGCGCGTGCCGGTGGTGCACCGACGCTGGCGGTGGGGATCGCGCAGATCCTCCACCAGGTATTGCCGGGTGAGAACACCATGGCCTTCTGGTACCACTTCGCGATCCTGTTCGAGGCGCTGTTCATCCTGACTGCCGTGGATGCCGGTACCCGTGCCGGGCGCTTCATGCTGCAGGACCTGCTGGGCAGCTTCGTGCCAGCGCTCAAGCGCACCGAGTCGTGGACCGCCAACCTGATCGGCACCGCCGGTTGCGTGGCGCTGTGGGGCTACCTGCTGTACCAGGGCGTGATCGACCCGCTGGGCGGCATCAACACCCTGTGGCCGCTGTTCGGTATCTCCAACCAGATGCTGGCCGGTATCGCGCTGATGCTCGGCACCGTGGTATTGATCAAGATGAAGCGCGAGCGCTATATCTGGGTCACCTTGCTGCCAGCGCTGTGGCTGCTGATCTGCACCACCACCGCAGGCCTGATCAAGCTGTTCGACCCGAACCCGGCAGTCGGCTTCCTGGCCCTGGCCAAGAAGTACAGCACCGCGCTGGATGCTGGTCAGGTCCTGGCCCCGGCCAAGGACATCGGCCAGATGCAGCACGTGATCTTCAACGCCTACACCAACGCCGGTCTCACCGTGCTGTTCCTGGTGGTGGTGTTCAGCGTACTGTTCTTCGCCATCAAGGTCGGTATCGCCGCCTTGGGTCGCAAGGAGCGCAGCGACAAGGAAACCCCATTCCAGGCCCTGCCTGACGCTTGAGAGGATTGCAGCGATGTTCAACGACCTGGGGCGACTGGGTAAGTATCTGGGGCAGGCTGCCCGACTCATGGTCGGCATGCCCGATTACGACACCTATGTCGAGCACATGCAGAACAAGCATCCGGACAAGCCGGTGATGAGCTACGAGGACTTCTTCAAGGAGCGCCAGGAAGCCCGTTACGGTGGCAAGGCCGGCCCCAAGTGCTGTTGAGTCTGTAACTTGATTGAACCTGTGGGAGCCCGCGCAATCGGGCTCCCACAGTCATTTTCGGCTTCAATGGAGGCAAACGCGTGCATACCCCGATTCCCGTCACCGTGCTCACCGGCTTTCTCGGTGCCGGCAAGACCACCCTGCTCAAGCACATGCTCAAGGCCGAGCATGGCCTGAAGATCGCCGTGATCGAAAACGAATTCAGCGAGGCGGGCATCGACAGCCAACTGCTGGGCGACGAACCGGTACAGGTGATGACCCTGGCCAACGGTTGTGTGTGCTGCAGCATCCATGGCGACCTTACCCGTGCCCTGTACCTGCTGCTCGAACGCCAGGATGCCGGTGAAATCGCCTTCGATCGCCTGGTGATCGAGTGCACCGGCCTCGCCGACCCTGCGCCGGTGGCGCAGACCTTCTTCATCGACGAGGAGCTGCGCGAACGCTACATCCTCGACGGCATCATCACCCTGGTGGACGCCAAGCATGCCGAGTTCCACCTGACCCAGGCCATCGCCCAGGCCCAGGTCGGTTTTGCCGATCGCCTGCTGCTGAGCAAGACGGACCTGGTCGAAGCAGACGTGGTCGACGCGCTGCGCGAGCGTTTGGCGCGGATCAATGGCCGCGCACAGATCCGCGTGGTCGAGCATGGCCGTATCGACCTGGCTGAGCTGCTCGATGTGCGCGGTTTCAACCTCAACCCGGACTTGGGGCTGAGCCTGAGGCCGACCCTGCGTCCGGTGCTCAAGCCCGCGACCCCGGACCGTATCTCCACCCTTGTGCTACGCACGGAAAAGCCGCTGGACATCGACCGCCTCAGCGACTTCATGAACCAGTTGCTGGAAGACCATGGCAAGCAATTGCTGCGTTACAAGGGTGTGTTGAACATCGCCGGGGAGGACCGTCGGCTGGTGTTTCAGGGCGTGCTCAAGCTGTATGGCTTCGACTGGGATGCCGAGTGGAAAGAGGACGAGGTGCGCGAAAGCGTGATGGTGTTTATCGGTGATGAGCTGCCGCAAGACCGGATACGCGAGGATTTTGCCGCGTTGGCTGGCTGACAGGTCCGCAAGACATAAGCAAAAAGCCCGGCACAAGGCCGGGCTTTTTCACATCAGGCGATTGCCAATCAGTTGCCGTACACCGGCAGCTTCTTGCAGATGGCCTTGACCTTCTCACGCACGGCGTCGATCACCGCTTCGTTGTTCAGGTCGGCGAGGATGTCGCAGATCCAGCCGGCCAGCTCGCGGCACTCGGCTTCCTTGAAGCCACGGGTGGTGACGGCCGGGGTGCCGAAGCGCAGGCCCGAGGTGACGAACGGCGAACGTGGGTCGTTCGGGACCGAGTTCTTGTTCACGGTGATGAAGGCTTTGCCCAGCGCGGCGTCAGCGTCCTTGCCCGAGATTTCCTGCTTGATCAGCGACAGCAGGAACAGGTGGTTCTCGGTGCCGCCGGAAACGACGTCGAAACCACGCTCGATGAACACGCTGGCCATGGCCTGGGCGTTCTTCACTACCTGCTGCTGGTAGGCCTTGAACTCAGGCTGCAGGGCTTCCTTGAAGCAGATCGCCTTGGCGGCGATGACGTGCTCCAGCGGGCCACCCTGGGCGCCGGGGAAGACTGCGGAGTTCAGCTTCTTCTCGATGTCGGCGTTGGCACGGGCCAGGATCAGGCCGCCACGTGGACCACGCAGGGTCTTGTGGGTGGTGGTGGTGACCACGTCGGCGAATGGAACCGGGTTCGGGTAGACGCCAGCGGCGACCAGGCCAGCGACGTGGGCCATGTCGACGAACAGGTAGGCACCGACCTTGTCGGCGATTTCGCGGAAGCGGGCGAAGTCCAGGACCTGCGAGTAGGCGGAGAAGCCGGCGACGATCATCTTCGGCTTGTGCTCGACAGCCAGGCGCTCGACTTCGTCGTAGTCGATCAGGCCGTTGCCGTCGATGCCGTACTGAACGGCGTTGTACAGCTTGCCCGAAGAGCTGACGCTGGCGCCGTGGGTCAGGTGACCGCCGTGGGCCAGGCTCATGCCCAGGATGGTGTCACCGGCCGACAGCAGGGCCAGGTAGACGGCAGCGTTGGCCTGGGAGCCGGCGTGCGGCTGGACGTTGGCGTAGTCGGCGCCGAACAGTTCCTTGGCGCGGTCGATGGCCAGTTGCTCGACGACGTCGACGTACTCGCAACCGCCGTAGTAGCGCTTGCCTGGGTAGCCTTCTGCGTACTTGTTGGTCAGAACCGAGCCCTGGGCCTCCATGACCGCTGGGCTGGTGTAGTTTTCCGAAGCGATCAGCTCGATATGCTCTTCCTGGCGCAGGGCTTCTTGCTGCATGGCTTCGAAGAGCTCGGCGTCGTACTTGGCAATGGTCAAATCACGGCTGAACATGGCGGTCCTCAAGGATCGGGGCTGAATTGGGATGGCATTCTAACCGATTGGGTCGGGCCTGGCATATGAAGTGGCATCAAGTCGCGGACCAGTGGGCTTCATGTTGCAGACCGCGCGGGGACTGGGCTGAGACGGGGCGCTAGTTGACTCCGAAGTCCGTTTTTTCGATGCCTGGTGGAGGCTGGATTGGTGCCCAGCTTCTTCGGGCAGTCCACCCTGTAGGAGCGGGCTTGCCCGCGAACACGGGCGTAGCCCGTGCCAGGCGGCGCGGTGTCCTTTTCGCGGGCAAGCCCGCTCCTACAGGGTGGACTGCCCGAAGAAGCTGGGCACCAATCCAGCCTCCACCAGGCATCGAAAAAA